>NZ_JAKVPP010000015.1:0-110773 GCF_022487435.1 Mediterraneibacter sp. NSJ-151
ATTTGTACCCTGTGTACAGGTTTCTTTTGTCTTGCCATAATAAAAGGCCCTCCTATGATTCTATTTTATCATAGAAGAACCTTCTAAATACTATTTTACAGAAAAAGTTTCACACTCTCCAGTCTTTCAAAATACTGCATAAGGATATCGGCACAGTGATCAATACCTAACTCACTTGTGTCAAGAATCATGTGGTAGTCATTGACATCGCCCCATGTTTTACCGGTATGTTCATAATAATAGGCGGCACGCTGTTCGTCTGTCTTTTCGACCCTTTCTTTGGCAGCATCATAAGAAAGATTCTCTAGTTTCATGATTCGATGGATACGATCCTCTTTTGCAGCGCAAACATAAATGTTTAAAACATTCATGCGGTCTTTTAAGATATCGGAGGCACATCGACCAAGTATAATACAAGGTTTCTCAGCAAGCTTACGAATTGCATCAGCCTCTGTTTCATATTCATGTTCTCCTAATTTCTGCTCAATATATGCTTTGTCATATACCGGAATATCCAGGCGCTTTGACAGTTCATTTGCAATGACGCTTGCACCGGTTCCGAAACGTCGACTCATTGTAATCACTAATTTCATAATGCATTCCTCCTTTGTATTTTTCCATTATAACACTTATTTGCAAAGGATTCACTAAAAACAAAGTGAAAAAATGATGAAAAATAAAGTGTATGCGCGTATACAATTTAATTCGAAAATATTTTTATACACCATTGCAAGAATGAAAGGGATGATGTTATAATTCATAGTAGCGTCGTGTGCGTAAAAGAATATAAGTAGGTGACGAAGTTGAAAAATAAAATAAAAAGACTTTCAAAAGGGGATTTTCATGTCCCGCAGCCTGACATTATTTTCCCGGAAACAAGGATTATTATGCGTGTCGGAGAAGGCGAAATATATAAAGGCAGTTTTTCATTACAGAACCAGGGAGAGGGGACAATCCGAGGATTGGTATACCCGTCTTCTTTTCGTGTACATTGTGAGGAACAGGGATTTGATGGGAATCCTGTAAATATATCCTATACATATGATGGGACCGGATTGGTGCCGGGGCATGTCGAACATGGAAAGTTCACTATCGTATGTAATGGCGGAGAATATGATATTGCTTTTACAGCAGTGATTGAGAAGCCGTTTGTGATGACTTCTTATGGAAAAGTTCAGAGCTTAGAAGATTTTAAAAAATTAACTTATCGTGATCCGGCAGAAGCGGAAAAATTATTCCGTTCCAGAGATTTTTATGAAATTTTAAAATACGAAGATAAAAGAATCCAGGCACTTTATGACAATATGCGTAAGTGGGAACTGGATCAACAGGCATTGGAAGAATTTTTAGTTGGCTGTAAACAAAAAGAAAAAATTTATCTGACACTGGAAGAAGAGAGTCGAGCTTTTACCTCTATGAAAGAGGCAAGAAAAGAAAAGTTTACATTGAAAAAGAACACTTGGGGACATTTGGATATTGATGTCCGTACAGAGGGTGACTTTTTATATGTAGAACATACAAAGATATCGACAGAAGAATTTTTAGGGAATTCTTATAGAGTAGAGTATTTTATTAGTGCAGAACGTTTACATAAAGGCAGTAACTTTGGCAAGATTATTCTTGAAACGCCATATGAAACATTGTCATATGAAATCATTGTTGAAAAAGATATATGCAGAGATGAAGAGAAGAGAGATGAGACAAGAGAGTATTTGAGTATTCTGAAAGATTATCTTGTATATGAATCAGGCAAGAAAGAGCTGGAAGAATGGACGGAGGATTCTATCCATAAGGCAGAGCGTCTGCGTAAGATGGATGAGAATAATGAATGGTATCTGCTTTTACAGGCACATATTTGTATTATCGGTGGAAAGAAGGAGCAGGCAAGAACGCTGCTTGAATCATACAATTATAACCGATTTGCAATTGGTAAGAATGTGGAACTTAGCTCGTATTATTTATATTTGACTACATTTTTAAGCAATGACACGATCGGACAGAGAAGAGTAGCGGAAGAGCTTGCAAAATCATATATGAAGCATCCAGACAGCTGGCGCATTTTATGTATGCTGATCAATGTAGATTCAGAATATAAAATCCTCAGTGAGAAGCTTCGTATTTTAGAAAAATTATTTAATACAGAAAAGACAAACAGTCTTATATTTTATCTGGAGGTATTTCGTTGTTATCGTGAAAAGAGTACAAGCTTGAAAAAATTAGGCATGTTTGAAATCCGAGTACTTTTATTTGCGGCAAAATACGGATTGATGACAAAGGAGCTTGCACTTTATACAGCTAATCTGGCAAGTCAGTCGAAAGCATATGATAAACATTTGTTCCAGACATTGGTGCTGTGCTATAAAGCATATCCGGAAAGTATGATACTGACTTCTATCTGTACCCTTTTGATAAAAGGAAACTGTGTAGGAAAAGAGTATTTTGAGTGGTATGAAAAGGCTGTTGAAGAGGAATTGAAAATCGCACAGCTTTACGAATTTTATATGGAATCAGTGGATGTAGATATGTTTCAGAAGCCATTACCACGATCTGTATATTTGTATTTTTTGCATGGCAATATGCTTGATTACAATAAATGTGCATTTTTGTATGCCAATGTTATTACCTATGAAGATGAGAGCAGCGAAATTTATGCACATTATCGTGAAGAGATGGAATCATTTGCATGGAGACAGTTGGAACGCAGACATATTAATGCACATTTAAGAACAATATATAAAAGATTTATTTCAGAAAAAGAACTGAATCCGGAACGTGTGAAGGCATTATATGATATTTGCTATTCTTATGAGGTGAAAACGAAGGTACATAACATAAAATTTATTTATGTCATTGCAGAAGATGGGAAGATTACACAGAGAGTGCCATATTCAGAGCAGGGCACACTAATCTGTCTGTATGCAAAATCAGACCGCCTTGTGTGGGAAAACAAAGATGGAAGACATTATACAGATTCTATTCCATATGATAGCAAGCGTATGTTCTATGAACTTCGTTACATGGATGTTTGTAAGCGCTATTTAAATAGTTTGAAAATAAATCAGGAAGAAGAAGCTGTCCCTGAACTGACTTTAGAAATCGTACAGAAAAATGGCGTGGAAAAATACGAAGACAGTGAGATGCTGGCACTTAGCAGTAAAACAATCCGTGAAAATAATTATGCATGCGATGATTTCCTTACATATGTATGTTTCAGACTGTTTAAAAGAGGACAGTATGACAAAGTAATCCTGACATATCTTGCAAATTATTATTGTGGAGCTACGATCGAGATGAAAGAACTCTGGAGAGAAGCAAAGGAATATGAGGTGCATACTCACAAGCTCGGAGAACGAATCCTGACACAGATGCTTTTTTCAGAATCTTTATTTGGCGAGGCTGCCATTTTTGAGGAATATTATGCAGAAGGTGCATATATTGGACTGCAGCAGGCTTATCTGGCATATATGTCGAGAGCGTATGTAGTAGAAAATAGAAAAATCAGTAAGAGTGTGATTGATATTATCTGCAAAGAATTTGAAAAAGGTGAAGAGACAATCGATATCTGTAAGATTGCGGTGCTGAAATATTATGCACAGAAAGAATATGATTCTTCAATGAGAAAAACATTGAAAAAGTTTATGCAGGATTTATGTGGAAAACAGATATATTTCCCATTCTTTATGAATTATGAGAAAGAATGGCTGATTGAACAGCAGCTGTGGGATAAGACATTAATTGAATACAAAGGTCAGAAGGGTAGCAGAGTCATGCTGTATTATCAGTTGCAGAAAGGTGATTCTGAAAATGTGGATTATTCAACAGAAGTATTGACACCAATGTATGAAAATTTATATGTTAAAAAATTTGTCCTGTTTGCCAATGAAAAATTAAAATATTATTTTAAAGAAATAATAGATGGTAATGTATATCGAAGCGAAAAAGCAGAGTGTACAAAAAAAGTGGAACAAGGCGAACGGGGACGTTATGGAAGAATCAATGATATTCTGCTTTTAGATGGAGAAGAAAAAGAAGCAAAGATGAAAGAGTATGAGATAGAAGATGCTGTCGCTGCTCATATATTCGGAGAAAATTAAGGAGGCTTATCTGCATGATGCAGGGAAATATAATAGGATACGAAATAAATGAAAAAACCTGCCAGATCAGTTTCTATAATGATCAGCAGTTGGAACCGGAGACATTGGAGTCAGAATCTGATAATTATCAGATTCCGCTGATCATTGGAAAACTTAGAGATACCTGGGCTTATGGAAAAGAGGCTAAAAGACTGGTGTCAATCAGTGAGGGGTTTACTGTGACAAGGCTGCTGGAGAGAAGTCTGGACGGAGAAAAGGTTGAATTTGGAGAAGATACGTATGATGCAGTATGGCTCTTATCAAAGTTCATTCAGATGTCTTTGCAGGCATTCCCTAAAATTGATGGGATTGTCTTTACAGTGCCGGAGTTGACAGAAGAACTGGCAAAGCTATTAAGAGGAATTGCTGTCCGTATGAATATTGATAAACAGCATATTTTTATTCAGGATTATAAAGAAAGTTTTTGTAATTACCTGTTTTATCAGCCAAAAGAATTATGGCAGTATGAAGCAGCACTGTTTTGCTGTGATCGCAATGAAATAAAGGCATATATGCTTAGAAGATTAAAACCGGGACTTGGCGGTGGGAAAACTACATTTGTGACTGTTGACGAGGTCGCAAGCGCACATATGAAAGAATTGGCAGCAGTATATCCGGTTTTAAACGAAGACAAGGCCAGAGAAGCAGATTCTATGTTCTGTAAGTTCATAGAAGGGGTATTTGATAAGAGAATTGTCTCATCTGTGTTTTTGACAGGTGAAGGCTTTGAGAACAACTGGTATCCGAATGCTTTGCGTCTGCTTTGTAATGGACGAAGAGCTTTCATAGGCAATAATCTATATAGTAAAGGTGCTTGCTTTACCTCTTATAGAAAGATGTATATGCAGGTAGAAGATCCGGTTTATTTGTCGGATGGCAAGCTGACAGATCAGATTACACTTAATCTCAGGGTGAACGGTCAGGAGATGTGGTATCCAATCGTATCCTGGGGAGCGCAGTGGTACGAGTCAAATAATCAGTGGGAAGTTTTATTGGAAAAGGTAGAGGATATCGAATTGCATATTGAGTCACTTGTTCAAGGAACAGTACGAACAGAAGTAATCCCGATGGATAAATTTCCGAGACGCTCTGAGTATGCGATGCGCCTGATGATTGAAACACTGTTTATGGATGAAAAGACATGTAAGATCATTGTGCGTGATATGGGATTCGGAGAATTTTATCCGGCGACAGATTTTCAGAAAGAGAAGATTATTCATTTAGGAGGCAATGATGGGAAATTTAGTTCTATGTCATGAGCAGCATGCAGCACATCCTTATGAGATTTCCAGGATCCACTGCAAAATATATACAATAGAAGAACTGTGCTATTATCTGTGTAATAATCTTTATCTGATCGATTACACCATTATGAATGAGCAATTGTGTAACTGGCTGGACGAAGAATTAGGACTTTCTGCTTTGTCAGAGCAATTGCGAGAGATGATGCAGATGCATGGTTCAGTAGAAAAATTTGTACTGACGATATTAAAGGAATCAAAGATTTACCGTGAAGCACAGATGATACGAATTCAAAATGTTCTGGAACGTCTGAAAAACCAGAAAGACATTGAGCGCCAGAAATTCAAAGGAGATAATCTGCTGGAAAGCGGAGAAATTGAAGAGGCAATCCTTGTTTATCAGGAAATATTAAATGAAGAGCGTGACGAAAGTGTAGAGGATAAGTTTTATGGACAAATTTATGCAGGATTGGGTGCAGCATACGGAAAATTATTCTTATATCAGGAAGCTGCCAAAATGTATGATCATGCGTATAAAATTTGTGAAGATAAAAAATATTTAAAACCATATCTTTATGCATCTTACAAATATATGTCAATGGAAGAATATCATATTTTACTTACAAAACACGCGGATTACGTGGAAGTGAATGCACAGATGCGCCAAGAAGTAGAAGATGTAAAAGCAAAATCATTGTCAGAGAATAACGAAATACAAATTGATGAGTGGAAACGCAAATATCGTAGGAGCAATATATAAGTTATGTGCAGTCAATAATTGACAAGTATCTTAAAATATGTTACACTGCCTAAGTAATTTAGTGTGGTAAAGCGGTCAATTGATAAAAGAATGACGCAAACCACCGGCGCAGGAGGGTGATACAATGAAAAAGAAATTGGCAGTAGTATTGATTGCAGCGTTGACAGTATCAACATTGGCAGTGGGATGCGGAAGCAGTAAAGATTCTTCATCTACAGATACAAAAGAGACAAAAACAGAAAGCACGAAGGATTCAGTATCAAATGAAGGCAATACTTTTACAGTAGGATTTGATGCAGAATATCCACCATATGGATACATGGATGATGACGGAGAATATACAGGTTTTGACTTGGAACTTGCACAGGCAGTATGTGATCTGGAAGGGTGGACACTTGTAAAAAAACCAATTAACTGGGATTCAAAAGATATGGAATTAAATTCTGGTTCTATTGATTGCATCTGGAATGGATTTACAATGAATGGAAGAGAAGATGATTACACATTCTCTACACCATATGTTGATAACAGCCAGGTAATCGTAGTTGCTGAAAATTCAGGAATTGAAAAACTTTCAGATCTTGCAGGAAAGACAGTAGGTGTGCAGGCAGCTTCCGCAGCACTTGATCTTCTGAACAGCGAAGAAGAGGGGGGGCAGAAAGCACTGGCAGATACATTCGGTTCTCTTAACGAGTTTGCTGATTACAATACAGCATTTACAGAGCTTCAGGCAGGAGCACTGGATGCACTTGCAATTGATATCGGTGTTGCAAAATATCAGATTAATTCCAGAGGAGACGGATATAAAATCCTGGATGAAACTTTGAATAAAGAGCAGTATGCGATTGGATTCAAAAAAGGAAATACAGAGCTTTGCGACAAAGTGAATGCAGATTTGGAGAAACTGGCAGAAGATGGTACAGTTGAAAAACTGGCAGAGAAATATGAAATTGCCGATATGGTAACATTAAAATAATAAGACAAGATGAATGGTGCAGGATGACTATACCCCTCTGAAGAGATTCAGAGGGGCATAGTTTCGTTAGCATAGAAATGTAAAAAGCAATGGGAAAGTTTTTTTACATGAGAGGAGGCAAAATGAGTTTTGAAGTAATGCTGCGTCAGCTTGGCGCAGGGTTTGGACAGACATTTTTAATATTTATTTTAACATTAGTATTTTCGTTGCCGCTTGGAATGGTTGTATATTTCGGTAGGGTAAGCAAATTTAAACCAGTTAGCTGGCTGGTTAAAGTATACATTTCTATTATGAGGGGAACACCGTTGATGCTTCAGCTTTTGGTATGGTATTTCGGACCATATTATTTGTGGGGAATGAACATAGGTGGATACAAATTGACGGCAATCTTATTGGGCTGTTCTTTAAATTATGCAGCATATTTTGCAGAAATTTATCGTTCGGGAATTGAATCAATTCCGAAAGGACAGTATGAGGCAGCAACTTTATTGGGATATTCTAAACAGCAGACATTCTGCAAAATTGTATTGCCACAGGTCGTGAAAATCGTGTTGCCATCAGTGACAAATGAAGTTATAACACTGGTAAAAGATACATCGCTTGTATATTCATTGTCTTATATTGAAATGTTTGCGGTAGCAAAGCAGATTGCGGCGGCTCAGACAACGGTTATGCCGTTCTTTATAGCAGGTGTTTTTTACTATATATTTAACTATGCGGTTGCAGGTGTGATGGAGCTGCTTGAAAAGAAATTGAATTACTATCGATAGGAGACGGCAGTATGAAGCTTTTAGAAATGAATCATATAAAAAAGAATTTCGACGGAGTTCAGGTTATTAAAGATATATCCTTATCCGTTGAACAAGGAGAAATACTTGCTATTATTGGACCATCCGGTTCTGGAAAATCAACATTACTCCGCTGCGCGACAATGTTAGAGACAATAAGCGATGGTGAAATTCTGTATCTGGGGAAAAAGGCGGCCTGGATAGAAAATGGAAAACCAGTATTTCCAAAGAAAGAAGAAAGAAAAGAGATACAGTCCTGCTTTGGACTGGTATTCCAGAATTTTAATTTATTTCCACATTTTTCTGTAATGAAAAATATAACAGATGCGCCGATTAAAGTACAGAAAAGAAAGAAAGAGGAAGTATATAAGGAAGCAAAAGAGCTGCTAAAAAAGATGGGACTGGAGGATAAAGCAGATGCATATCCATATCAGTTGTCCGGTGGACAGCAGCAGCGTGTGTCAATTGCAAGAGCTCTGGCAATGAAACCGAAGATGTTGTTTTTTGATGAACCAACATCGGCATTGGATCCGGAACTTACCGGTGAGATTTTGAAAGTTATCAAAAGTCTGGCGTCAGAGCATATGACTATGGTTATTGTTACACATGAAATGAATTTTGCACGAAAAGTTGCAGATAAGATTATTTTTATGGATAAAGGTGTAATTGCAGAGGAAGGAACTCCGGAAGAAGTCTTTGCCTCAGATAATGCCAGAATGAAAGAATTTTTGGGAAAACTGGCAGAAGAATAGCATAGGTCTGACAGAAAAAGTGAAAAATTAACCAATATTATTAGGAAGACTTATATATAAAATTTGAAATAAATAATGACTGCGAAGACGGACAAGGCGGGTAGAAATGTTGATTTTCAACCTGCCTTGTATTATAATCATCGTGCAGGTTATTCGGCAAAAACAGGATAAAAATAGATGAAGGAGTTTCATTCATGAGCGAATTTGAAGAAGTAACAACAGGATTGGGTGAAGAGTGTGGTGTCTTTGGTGCTTACGATATGGATGGCGGCGATGTCGCTTCTACAGTTTATTATGGACTGTTTGCATTGCAGCATCGTGGACAGGAAAGCTGTGGAATCGCAGTGACAGATACATATGGAAAGAGAAAGGTCCTTTCCCAAAAAGGATTGGGACATGTCAATGATGTGTTTGACCGTGAGTCTTTGACAGAGTTAAAAGGAAATCTGGGAGTAGGACATGTTCGATACTCTACAGCAGGTGCGACACGCGTCGAGAATGCACAGCCATTGGTTATTAATTATGTAAAAGGAACACTCGCAATAGCACATAATGGTAACTTGACAAATGCAGTTGAACTGAGAAAAGAACTGGAGTACACTGGTGCGATTTTCCAGACGACAATTGATTCGGAAGTAATTGCATACCATATTGCAAGAGAACGTTTGAATACACCTACTGCAGAAATCGCAGTGAGAAATGCAATGAAGAAGATTAAAGGTGCGTATGCACTTGTCATCAGCAGTCCGAGAAAAATGATCGGAGCACGTGATCCTTGGGGATTTAAACCATTGTGCATAGGAAAAAGAGATAATACTTATCTGCTGGCATCTGAAAGTTGTGCAATCGCTGCAGTTGGTGCAGAATTTGTTCGTGATGTAAAACCAGGAGAGATTGTTACTATAACAAAAAATGGTATCGCTTCAGATATGAGCATGGCAATTCCAGAGGAAGAGCAGGCAAGATGTATTTTTGAGTATATTTATTTTGCAAGAACAGATAGTACAATTGACAATGTGAATGTATATCATGCAAGAATCACAGCAGGAAAAGCATTGGCAGAATCATACCCGGTTGAGGCAGACCTTGTAGTAGGTGTTCCGGATTCTGGTCTGGTGGCAGCAAAAGGATATTCTGAAGCATCAGGTATTCCATATGGAATGGCATTTCATAAAAATAGTTATGTAGGCCGTACATTCATTAAACCAACACAGAGTGAAAGAGAGTCAAGTGTTAAGATTAAGCTGAATGTTATAGAAGAAGTAGTAAAAGGAAAAAGAATTGTAATGGTAGATGATTCCATTGTACGTGGAACAACTTGTGCAAATATCATTAAGATGTTAAAAAAGGCCGGAGCAACAGAGGTTCATGTAAGAATCAGTTCACCACCGTTTTTATATCCATGCTATTTTGGAACAGATGTTCCATCTAATGAACAGTTGATCGCACACTCACATACAACAGAGCAAATTCGTGAAATGATCGGAGCAGATTCACTTGGATATATGGAAATTGACAAGCTGAAAGATATGGTTGGAGATTTAAAATATTGTGATGCATGTTTCACAGGAAAATACCCAATCGAGGTTCCGAATGAAGATGTCAGTCATGCATTCGATTGAAGCACTTGACGAGACTTTTTAATATCTTATATAATAAATCTAATAGGATAACAACAAAGGAGAATATAATTATGGCAACAGACCGTTATACAAGTCCGCTTTCAGAACGTTACGCAAGTAAAGAAATGCAGTATATTTTTTCTCAGGACAAGAAATTTAAAACATGGAGAAAGTTATGGATTGCACTTGCAGAGACAGAAAAAGAATTAGGACTCAATATTACTGATGAGCAGATTGAAGAATTAAAAGCACATGCAGAGGATATTAATTATGATGTTGCAAGAGAACGTGAAAAAGTTGTACGTCATGATGTGATGTCACATGTATATGCATATGGTGTACAGTGTCCAAAAGCAAAAGGTATCATCCACCTTGGTGCAACATCATGTTATGTTGGAGATAACACAGATATTATCGTAATGGCAGAGGCTTTAAAACTTGTTCGTACAAAGTTGATTAATGTAATTGCAGAGCTGGCAAAATTTGCTGATGAGTATAAAGCACAGCCTACACTTGCATTTACTCACTTCCAGCCGGCACAGCCAACAACAGTTGGTAAGAGAGCAACTTTATGGATGCAGGAATTTGAGATGGATTTAGAAGATCTTGAATATGTACTTGAGAGCTTGAAATTGCTTGGTTCAAAGGGAACAACAGGAACACAGGCAAGCTTTTTGGAACTTTTTGACGGAGATCAGGAGACAATCGACAAGATTGATCCGATGATTGCTGAAAAACTTGGATTTAAAGCTTGCTATCCGGTATCAGGTCAGACATATTCACGTAAAGTGGATACAAGAGTGCTCAATGTACTTGCAGGTATTGCGGCAAGTGCACACAAATTCTCAAATGATATCCGTCTTCTTCAGCACTTGAAAGAAGTAGAAGAGCCATTTGAGAAGACGCAGATTGGTTCTTCAGCAATGGCTTATAAGAGAAATCCGATGAGAAGTGAGCGTATCGCATCACTTTCCAGATATGTGATGATTGATGCTTTGAATCCGGCAATCACTTCAGCTACACAGTGGTTTGAGAGAACATTGGATGATTCAGCAAACAAACGTCTCAGTGTACCAGAGGGATTTCTTGCAATTGATGGTATTTTGGATCTGTGCCTGAACGTAGTTGATGGTCTGGTTGTATATCCAAAAGTAATAGAGAAACGTCTGATGGCAGAGCTTCCATTTATGGCAACAGAAAATATCATGATGGATGCAGTAAAAGCAGGCGGAGACAGACAGGAATTACATGAGAGAATCCGTGAATTGTCTATGGAAGCAGGAAGAAATGTAAAAGAAAAAGGTCTGGATAACAATCTGCTTGAGCTTATTGCAGCAGATTCAGCGTTCAACCTTTCATTGGAAGACCTTCAGAAGACAATGGAACCATCAAGATATGTAGGACGTGCAAAAGAGCAGGTTGATGCATATTTAAATCGTGTGATTCGTCCATTGTTAGAGAAGAACAAAGAAGTGCTTGGTGTAAAAGCAGAGATTAACGTATAAAGTACAGAACAAAAATACAGCTTTACTGGACATCCTGTTAAGATTTGAAGAAAAAAGCAAAGGAATGTTGCATTTGATTGCAGCGTTCCTTTTTCTTTTATAGAATTTTTCACAATTGGCAAAAAAAGTAAATAGCTTTGTCTATAAAATGTTGCCGAATCTATAGAATAAGAGATGGTGAGGGATAACTATGGAAGCATGTTTGGAAATTTACGGATTTTACAGACCAATTATAAAACGCACAATTGTGGGGATGTTGTGTGTTGCTATTTTAACAGGTGCTGTATTTTCAAGAAAAGCTGTAGGAACAAAAGAATATTTAAGTGCAGAAAAGCAAGAAGAAACAAGAAATGATATTGCAGTAAGTAAGATGGAGAAAATTGTTACAGCAGAATCTCAGGAGATTATAGTAAGTGAGCCGGACAAAACTGTTATGGCAGAGGCGAAAGACAATCTTGCAGAGAAAGAGGAAGCTATAATTGCGGCTGAATCGAAAGTAAATATTGTAGACGTACCAAAGAATATAATCGTAGATGGAACAAAAGACATTATCATGGATACACCAAAGAATACGGTTGTGGATGAAGCAAAAGATGTTATCACAGACGAACCGAAGGATACGATTGTGGATGAAGCAAAAGATGTTATCACAGACGAGCCAAAGGATACGATTGTGAATGAATCAAATGATATTCCGAAAAATGATACGGAAGAAAGTGAGGATGCCAAAACAGATATTGCAGAGACAGCAACGCCATTTTTAATTGATGAAGCCGGAATGCTTTATGGAATCAATGAAGAAATGCTGGATTGTAGAAGTGGTGTATTGGAACTTCCATCAGAAAATTGCGTTGGAATCCGCAGTCATGCATTTATAAATGGCTTTACTGATATTTACGAGATTTACATACCATCTAATATCTCAGTGATTGAAACAGGTGCCTTTGATGGGATTGATAATTTATTTGATATTATGGTGGAAGAAGGAAATATAAATTACACCTCAATTGATGGTGTGCTATATGATGAAGAAGAAATAACATTATTAGCATTTCCGGCAGGAAGAACAGGAGGATATATTGTTCCGACACAGACAGAAAGAATTGCAGCAAATGCATTTGCACAGACAGGATTGTCGGTGATTGATATTCGTGACTGTGGAACGCTTTTGATAGAAGATGACAGGGCAGCACAATTGGTGAGATGTGAACAGTAACACTTGAACATTTATCCCACTTGCTTTATAATAGAGCGTGGCTTTAATGTTGCTGTTTGTAAATGTACAAACAGTGATATTTGAATAGAATTATGTTAAAAAACAAGAAGTGGAGAATGAAAAAATGAGTAAGGTAAGAACAAGATTTGCACCAAGCCCAACAGGAAGAATGCATGTTGGAAATCTACGTACAGCACTTTATGCATATTTGATTGCAAAACATGAGGGAGGAGATTTTATCCTTCGTGTAGAAGATACAGACCAGGAAAGATTTGTGGAGGGAGCACTTGATATTATTTATCGTACACTTGCCAAGACGGGTCTTGTACACGATGAAGGTCCGGATAAGGATAAAGGCTATGGCCCATATGTTCAGAGTGAGCGTAACGCACAGGGAATCTATTTAAAATATGCGAAGCAGCTGGTTGAGCAGGGAGATGCATACTATTGTTTCTGTGATAAAGAACGTTTAGAGTCTCTGAAGACATCTGTATCAGAAAATGGAACAGAGATTGTGGTATATGACAAGCATTGTCTGAATTTATCAAAAGAAGAAGTAGAAGCAAACCTGGCAGCAGGAAAACCATGGGTTATTCGTTTGAATGTACCAAATGAAGGAACAACAACATTCCATGACGAGATTTATGGTGATATTACAGTGCCAAATGCAGAATTAGATGATATGATCCTGATTAAGTCGGACGGATATCCAACATACAATTTTGCGAATGTAGTAGATGACCACTTGATGGAGATCACACATGTTGTAAGAGGAAATGAGTACCTTTCTTCTGCACCAAAATATAACAGATTATATGAGGCATTTGGATGGGAAGTACCGATATATGTGCACTGTCCATTAATCACGGATGAGAACCATAAGAAGTTAAGCAAGCGTTGCGGACACTCTTCATATGAGGATTTGATCGACCAGGGATTTATTTCTGAAGCGGTTGTAAATTATGTGGCACTTCTTGGATGGTGTCCAACAGACAATCGTGAGATTTTTAGCTTAGAAGAGCTGGTAGAAGCATTTGACTACAGACATATGAGCAAGTCTCCGGCAGTCTTTGATACAGTGAAATTAAAATGGATGAATGGTGAGTACTTGAAAGCAATGGATGATGATTGTTTCTATAAGATGGCAGAACCATATATCAAAGAAGTTGTCACAAAAGAGTTTGATCTGAGAAAAATCGCAGCACTTGTTAAGTCAAGAATTGAGATTCTGCCTGACATCAAAGATCAGATAGATTTCTTTGAGGAAGTTCCGGAATACGATGTTGCATTGTATACACATAAGAAAATGAAAACAAATCCAGAGAATTCACTGGAATTATTAAAAGAAGTTGTTCCTGTACTGGAAGCTCAGGATGATTTTAGCAACGATGCTTTATTTGAGACATTGAAAGCATTTGCAACGGAAAAGGAATACAAGGTAGGTTATGTAATGTGGCCAATCCGTACTGCAATTTCAGGAAAACAGAATACACCTGGAGGTGCTACAGAGCTTATGGAGGTTCTTGGAAAAGAAGAATCACTGAGTCGTCTGAAAGCAGGAATTGAAAAACTGTCATAATTCAAATAGCACTTGTAAAAAGATAGATTTGAAAGAGGTAAAGATGAGTTCAGATAGCCACACAGAGAAGCAGATGCCTGTTTCTTATAACGGCGCCACTGGCACGCAGAAAGCCAGACGGACTTCACTTAGTCAGGCACAGAAAAGTGCCGTGCTTCACGGAAAGGGACCATGTCTTGTATTGGCAGGTCCCGGTTCCGGGAAGACAATGACAATTGTAAACAGAATAAAATATCTAATAGAAGAATTACATGTACGGCCAGAAGAAATTCTGGTCATTACTTTTACTAAATATGCGGCAACAGAGATGAAATTGCGATTACAGTCCAGTATGGAAGGGAAAAAACTTCCGGTAACAATGGGCACGTTTCACGGAATCTATTATGGTATTTTGAAATGGGCGTATCGGTTCGGATCGGAAAATATTTTATCGGAGGAAGAAAAGTATAAACTGGTCCGTCAGATTGTGAATCATCAGGACGAACTGGAGATTATGGATGAAGAAGATTTTTTGAAAGACGTAATTACCGAGATCGGTGTTGTGAAAAACAATCGTAATCAGATAGATACATACGAATCAAAGAGATGCCGGCCGGATATCTTTCGGAATATTTACCAGGAATACGAAAGAGAGCGGAAGCAGTTAAGAAAAATAGATTTCGATGATATGCTTGTTCTGTGTTATCAGTTGTTTACAAGCCGGCCGGATTTGTTAAAGCTGTGGCAGGAAAAGTTTCAGTATATATTGATTGATGAATTTCAAGATATCAATCAAGTACAGTATGACGTGATTAAAATGCTGGCTGCTCCGCAGAACAATCTTTTTGCTGTAGGTGACGATGACCAGTCCATTTACGGATTCAGGGGTGCGGATGCGAAGCTGATGTTTCAATTTCAAAAAGACTATCCGGAAGCGAAACAGATTTTGCTGGATATTAATTACCGGTCAACAGCCAATATTGTGAAAAATGCGTTGAAAGTAATTGAGCATAATGAGGTGCGCTTTGATAAGGCGATTAAGACGAAGAAGAAAGCCGGAAAGAGTCTGCATGTACAGGAAGTAAGGGATTCTGAAGAAGAGAGCAGATACATTGCAGAAGAAATCGCATCGAGAATAGCAGAAGGTGTTTTGGCAGAACAGATTGCTGTGTTATACCGAGTACACACAGATGCGAGAGCTTTAGTGGAAAAGTTGATTGACAGTAAGATTCCTTTTCAAATGAAAGAACACATGCCAAATTTATATCAGCATTTTATTGCAAAAGATATCCAGGCATATTTTCGTATAGCGCTTGGTAAATTGACGAGGGCAGATTTCTTACAGATCATGAATCGACCAAAACGTTATATCAGCAGGGACAGTGTTTCGGGAAAAGAAAAAAGTCTTTATGATGATGTACGGAAATTCTACAAAGATAAAGCCTGGATGATAGATCGTATAGACCAGATGGAATGGGATATTAAGATGCTTGGAAAGATGGCCACTTATGCAGCAATTCAATATTTGCGAAAACGAATCGGGTACGATGAATTCTTAAGAGAATATGCAACACAGCATCAGATGCAAAAAAGTGATCTGTTTGACGTACTTTCTGAGATTGAAGAAGCAGCAAAACCATATGAGACTTTACAGGAATGGTTTACCCATATTGAAGAATATAGTGTCGCATTGAAAATGAAAGAGCAAAAGAGTGGAGAAAATCGACGAGGGATTCATTTAATGACGATGCATGCGTCAAAAGGACTGGAATTTGATACCGTATATCTGATTCACACAAATGAAGGGTGTATTCCTTATAAACGTGCGTTAGAAGAAAATGGGCTGGAAGAAGAAAGAAGACTGTTTTATGTTGCAATGACCAGAGCGAAAGAAGTTTTAAAGATCAGTTATGTAAAAAATAAAAACGGAAAGGAAATCAGTCCTTCCCGTTTTGTTGAAGAATTATTCGAGGGAGTCTAATCCAAGTGCATCCAGATCAAGTGCCTCGTACTCCATAGTATCGAGCCATTCATCATATGCATCACAGACTGCTTCGTATTCTTCATCATCTTCGATGGATTCCAGTCCAGGTTCTCCGTCCGCATCCTGTGTGTAGCGGTAGATGTATACAGGGCTTTCTTCGCCGCCTTCTTCATCCGGTGGAAGAAGTGCAATGTATTGTTGTTCATTTACATCCAATATACATAAAATCTGACATTCAATTGTTTCATCATTGTCTAAATACAGGGTTACAGTACCCAATTCATTCTGTTCCATAAGAGTCTCCTTTTTGAAGTATTGACAATATTTATCTAGATTTACTTTAACAAAGATAAAGATGAAACGCAAGAAGAAGATGAAAACGAATTGACAAACGATGAAAAAAAGTTAGAATAGAATCAGTGAATTTGAATTATTGCAGGAGGAGATTGAAATTGAAGAAACGTATATTTACGATATTGATGGCAGTCATGATGATAACATTACTTTTAGCAGGTTGTAAAAAAACTGCAGGAACACCACAGGATAATACAACAAAAGAGACAGAAGAGGCAAAGGCAAAAGAAGCCCAGGAAGAAGCACAAGAAGAGGAAGAAGCAGGGCTTCTGTTTGGATATAGTTGTATCAATTTAGATAATCCATATTTCCAGGCACTGGAAAAGGCGATAGAGACATCTATCGGAGAAGATGTTCGAATTGTGTCTATGGGAGCTGAGAACGATGCTCAGAAACAGAATCAGCAGATACAGGAAATGATTGATATGGGAGTAGATGCAGTATTTTTGAGCCCGGTAGACTGGGAACAGATTGAGAGTGCACTGGAAGCATTGAAAGAAGCAGGCATTCCGGTTATCAATCTGGATACACAGGTGAAAAACTCTGATCTTACGGCAGCATTTATAGGATCAGATAATAAAAATGCAGGATATGTGTGCGGAAAAGATTTGAAGGAAAAATGTCCGGATGGAGGAAAAATCCTGATTTTTGAAAATAAGGGTATCAACTCTGTAAATGAACGAATTACAGGATTTGAACAAGCTATTTCCAATGCGGGATTTGAAGTGTTGAATCGTGCTGATGTGAATGGAGAAAAGCAAAAAGCATATGAACAGATGAAGAGTTTTTTGAAACAATATCCGGAAATTAATGCAGTCATGTGTGGAACGGATGAAGTTGCATTGGGAGTACTTCAGGCGGTGAATGAGGCAGGACGTAAGGATATTTATATTTATGGAGCTGACGGCTGTCCGGAAGCAAAGGAAGAAATTGCAAAAGAAGGAAGTGCATTTGTGGGAACAGGAGCACAGTCACCGATTAATATCGGAAAAGATGCTGCAAAAACAGTTATGGCAGTACTGGAAGATAAAGATTATGAAGAAGAGATACGAGAGGAAACATTTATCATTAATAAAGATAATGTAGAACTATATGGAACAAATGGCTGGCAGTAGGAGGACATCAGAATGAGGAGAGTGGAAGGAACACCACAGCCACTGGGGGCAACATCGTACCCGGGTTATACAAATTTTGCAGTATCAGTACCGGCAGGGAAAACATGTCGTTTATTGATCTATCAGAGAGGAAAAGTAGAACCGGTACAAACATTTGATATGCTGGAAGAAGAAGGAATTGGTGAAGTTCGATTTCTTGGTCTGGAGGGATTTCGTGCAGACAGACAGGAATATAATTTTGAAATAGATAAACAGGTTTGTATAGATCCTTATGTAAGAGAAGTTTCGCGAACAAAACGTTTTGGAGAAAAACCAAATCCGCAGAAACACGAAATCCGTGGGCGGGTTCCAGAAACAGCGTATGACTGGGAACAAGATCATCATTTAAAATTACCATTGAATGAAGTGATAGCATATAGTTTACATATAAGAGGATTTACAAAACACAGCTCATCAAAGGTAAAACACAAAGGTACATTTTTAGGAGTAATCGAGAAGATACCGTATTTGAAGTCTCTTGGCGTAAATCAAATTCAGTGTATGCCGATTTATGAGTTTTCAGAGATTGTCGGACATAAGACAAATTACTGGGGATATGGAAAAGGATATTATTTTGCTCCAAAGCCGTCTTACAGTGCTTCAGGGCATGCGTGTCGTGAATTGAAGGATATGGTGAAAGCATGTCATAGAGCAGGTATTGAAGTGGTGGTAGAGATGCCATTTACACCGGAGATACTGCCGCAGATGGCAATTGAATGTCTGAAATATTATATGCTGGAATATCATATAGATGGGTTTGTACTCAATCCATATAATGCTCCGTGGGAAAGTATGAAGCAAGATCCTCTTTTAAAAGGAATTAAGCTGATCCAAAAAGACGATGGATTCCAAAATGTGATGCGTCGCTTTTTGAAGGGAGATGAGGGCATGATCCCGGACGTTACCTGGGCAATCAAACATAATTCCAGTGAAGATAATAAGTATAATTATGTGACGAATCAGACAGGTTTTACCCTTCAGGATCTTGTATCATATGATGCAAAGCATAATGAAGAAAATGGAGAAAATAACCAGGATGGACCAGATTATAACTATAGCTGGAACTGCGGAGCAGAAGGTCCAAGCAGGAAAAAGGCAATTGTAGAATTACGAAAAAAACAAATCCGCAATGCTTTGATGTTGTTATTGCTATCTCAGGGAACACCATGCCTGCTTGCAGGAGATGAGTTTGGCAATACCCAGAAGGGAAACAATAACGTGTATTGTCAGGATAATGAGACGGCGTGGCTGAATTGGAATAAGAAAAAGATGAATGAAGCATTGTTTGAATATGTGAGAACATTGATTCAATTTAGAAAAGAACATACTTCTCTTCATAAAGAAATGCCATTGCTAGGTATGGATAAGACCGCATGTGGGCTTCCTGACATTTCATTTCACGGAGAACTGGCATGGCAGACGCCGGCAGCTGTTTATAGCAGGCAGCTCGGCGTATTGTATTGTGATAATGAAGCAAAGCAGGATACTTGTTATATAGCCTACAATATGCACTGGTTAAAGCATACATTTGCATTGCCATCCTTGCCGAAAGGAAAAAAATGGTATCGAGTTATGGATACAGCAACAGAAACGTGTGGTGAAAAGCTGGAGGAAATGCAGAAGGCAGTTCGGCTTGATGAGAGAAGTATCGTAGTATTGTGTGGAAAATAAAGAAAGTAGGAAGATATTTTGAAGGCAGTACAACATTTTCGAACAATTACGAAACACAAAATATTGGTTATGAAAGAGTGTTTTCGCGTAGGCTTATATCGACAGGGATTATTGCATGATATGTCAAAATACGGCTGGACAGAATTCAGAGTAGGATGTAAGTATTATCAGGGCACTAGAAGTCCGAATAATGCGGAAAGAGAAACTCTCGGTTATTCTTCAGCATGGCTTCATCATAAAGGAAGAAATAAGCATCATTATGAATATTGGATTGATTACGGACTTGATGGGAAGAAAGCTCTGATCGGTATGAAGATGCCCAAAAATTATGTGGTGGAGATGGTACTGGATCGTATTGCGGCAAGCAAGGTGTATAAAGGAGATGCATACAAAGATTCTGATCCGCTGGAATATTTTACACATGGCGGAACAGATGGATATGTGATGCATGAAGATACAAAAGCACTTTTGGAAAAATTGCTTCGGATGTTGGCAGACAAAGGAGAAGCAGAAACATTTGAATATATCAAAAAAGTTGTGCTGAAGGATAAAAATTTCTCATATTAGAGAAAAAGAGGAGAAAACAATGCTGATTTATATTGTACGACATGGAGAGACAGATTGGAACAAAGAGCATAAAGTACAGGGGGCTGTCGATATTCCGTTAAATAAATATGGAATCCATCTCGCAGAAGAGACGGCGGACGGCTTGGAGAATATCAGATTTGATGCAGCATATTCCAGTCCGCTTAGCAGAGCAAAAAAGACTGCGGAAGTGATTTTGAAAGGACGTAATATAAAAATAAAAGAAGATAAACGAATACAGGAAATTTGTTTCGGCGCTTATGAAGGTATGTGCATAGGCGGGGAAAAGATGGATCCGAAAAGTGGTGAGTTTAATAAATTTTTTGTGGATACAGAAAATTATGTTCCTATAGATGGCGGAGAAACTGTACCGCAGTTGATGAAAAGGACAGGAGAGTTTTTGCGTGAGCTGTGTGAAAATAAGGAACTATCTCAGAAGAATGTTCTGGTTACTACACACGGCGCTGCGATGACAGCATTATTAAACAATATCAAAGAAAATTTTGATGTGGCGGCATTTTGGAAAAATGGAGTTCCGGCAAACTGTGCAGTTACAATTGTAGATGTGAAGGAAGGAAAACCGGAAATTATAAAAGAAAATGTAATTTATTATAAAGAACAGGTTCGCACCTGGAAAGTAGGAAAATAAAAACCAGATAAAAAGAGCTTCGGACGAATATATCATCCGAAGCTCTTAAATTATGGTTACTGTTCACAGTACCTGTGACCAGCAACGCATCTCGCCATTTTAAATTGCCTTTGGCAATGGGCGAGATGCCGTTCAAGATAAAACGTGCATCCTCCGTGCCAATCAGCGTAGTGATTGACACGGGAGTGAACAGTAACAAATTATGAACTGTGATAAAAAGTAAGTGAGAAAATTAATCTTCGTCGTCTTCTTTATCTACAGTATAAGTCTGTCTCTTTCTTGCCATCTCGTCATTTTCAAGATACTCATCGTAAGTTGTGATCTTATCGATCAGTTTTCCGCCAGGAACAATCTCCATGATACGATTAGCTGTTGTCTGTACAATCTGGTGGTCACGAGATGTAAATAAGAGAACACCAGGGAATTTGATCATACCGTTGTTGAGTGCAGTGATAGACTCCATATCTAAATGGTTAGTAGGCTCATCTAAGAGTAATACATTAGCACCGGAAATCATCATCTTAGATAAAAGACAACGAACTTTCTCACCACCGGATAAAACTTTCAGACGTTTTACACCATCATCTCCGGCAAAGAGCATACGACCAAGGAATCCTCTGACATAAGTAGCATCTTTGTTTTCTGAATACTGTGTCAGCCACTCTGTGATTGTATAATCATTATCGAATTCTCCGCCAAAATCTTTTGGAAAATATGCCTGAGAAGTTGTGATTCCCCACTTATAAACACCTTCGTCCGGTTCCATCTCACCGATCAGAATCTTAAACAGAACTGTCTTTGCAAGCTCGTTGCTTCCGACAAAGGCAACTTTGTCATCATGATTTAGAGTAAAGGAAATGTTATCCAAAACTTTTACACCATCAATTGTTTTTGAAATTCCTTCAACAGATAATACTTCATTACCAATCTCACGATTTGGTCGGAAATCAATATAAGGATATTTTCTGCTGGAAGGTTTGATCTCATCCAGTTCGATTTTTTCAAGAGCACGTTTTCTTGAAGTAGCCTGTTTGGATTTAGAAGCATTGGCACTGAATCGAGAAATGAACTCCTGTAATTCTTTGATTTTTTCCTCTTTCTTTTTGTTTGCTTCTTTCATCTGACGGATCAAAAGCTGACTGGACTCATACCAGAAATCATAGTTACCGGCGTATAACTGGATTTTACCATAATCAATATCGGCAATCTGTGTACAGACTTTATTTAAGAAATAACGGTCATGGGATACAACAATAACTGTGTTTTCGAAGTTGATCAAAAACTCTTCAAGCCAGGCAATCGCATCCAGGTCCAAATGGTTAGTAGGCTCATCGAGAAGCAGAATATCCGGATTACCGAACAAAGCCTGAGCAAGCAGAACTTTCACTTTTTCAGCACCTGTCAGGTCACGAAGATATTTATAATGTAAATCAGTATCAATACCGAGTCCGTTCAATAATGTAGCAGCATCGGATTCTGCATTCCATCCGTCCATGGTAGCGAATTCTGCTTCCAGTTCGCTGGCTTTGATACCATCTTCATCTGTGAAATCTTCTTTGGCATAAATTTCTTCTTTTTCCTTCATAATTTCATACAGACGGGCATTCCCCATAATAACGGTATCTAATACAAGATAATCGTCATATTTGAAATGATCCTGCTGCAGGAAAGAAAGTCTCTGTCCCGGAGTGATCACGATTTCTCCGTTTGTTGGTTCAATCTGTCCGGAAAGAATTTTTAAGAATGTAGATTTTCCGGCACCGTTGGCACCGATCATTCCATAACAGTTTCCTTCAGTAAATTTGATATTAACATCTTCAAACAGCGCTTTCTTCCCGACGCGCAGTGTTACGTTGTTTGCACTAATCATGTTTTGGTTTCTCCTTTAAAATAAAAAACTTTGTTAATGGATAACAAGCTTCAATTGTTATCAGAACTCCAACGCTTATATTAACATGGTTTGGAGGCAAAAGGCAAGGTGTGTTGACCTTGGAAATTGCTTTTTGTGAAGAATTTCATTTTCTATTCAAAAAGAGTGGAAATGTTTTAAGAAATTTGTGGAGATTGTTATTTTCCAAAGGCAAAAAACGTTATATAATAGAGCTATTAAAATTTTTATTGTGGAGCCAGTCGCAAGAAAGTGAGGATGACATATATGGAGAAAGCAACGATTGTACTAGAAGGCGGAGCAACAAGAGGCGTATTTACATCAGGTGTTTTGGATTATCTGATGGAAAAAGATTTGTATTTTTCAAATGTGATCGGGGTATCGGCAGGGTCGTGCAATGCAGTAGATTATGTTTCAAAACAGCCGGGACGGACGAGAGACTGTATGATTCCGACAGATAAAAGTCTGAATTATGTGAATGGTTTACGTACTTTTATTAAAGAAAAATCATTGATGAATATGGATATGATTTTTGATAAATTTCCTCATGAAATATTTCCATTTGATTTTGAAACATATTTTAAATCAGAGACTAAATGTGAGATTGTGGCAACGAATTGTCTGACAGGAGAAGCAGAGTATCTTGAGGAAGGAAAGGATGAGAAGCGACTGATGAAAATCTGTCGTGCATCCTGCAGTATGCCGCTGGTAAGTCCAATTGTGAATGTAGATGAGGTTCCATATTTGGATGGCGGACTGGCAGATTCTATTCCGATTCGTCATGCACAGGAATTGGGAAACGAAAAAATTGTGGTTATATTGACGAGAAACAAAGGATATCGTAAGAAAACAATGAAAAGCAGTATAGTTCATCTGTATCGTAAACAGTATGCAGCATATCCAAATCTGGTGAAGACAATTCTTACCAGAAGTTTTATGTATAATAAAGAAATGAATCATATTGAACGTCTTGAGAGAGAAGGAAAAATATTTGTACTTCGTCCGGAAGTGAAACCAGTGTCCAGAATTGAGCGTAATGCGGCAACATTGAAGGAGTTTTACGATCATGGATATCAGTTGATGGAACGTGAATATGATAGATTGATAAAATATCTGGAAGTTTAGAGGAGGAATAACATGGCGAAAGAACATTTGGCATATACACAGAATCGTGAATTATCCTGGCTTCGCTTTGATCAGAGAGTATTAGAAGAGGCACAGGACGAGAGCGTTCCGTTGTTGGAGCGCATGAAATTCGTATCTATTTTCACAAGTAATCTGGATGAGTTTTTTATGATCCGAGTCGGCAGTCTTTATGATATGGCAGAAGCGGATGCAAAAAAAATAGACAAAAGATCCGGAATGACAGCGCAGGAACAGCTTCATGCAATTTATGAAGCGGTAGCTCCACTTTACAAAGAACGTGATAAAACCTATAGCGAGATTAAAAAGCAACTTTCACCATATGGAATCTGCGGTCTTGATTTTAAAGAATTAGAGCAGCAGGAGAAGAAGTATGTAAAAAAATATTTTAAAGAACAGATTCTTCCGATTTTGTCTCCTCAGATAGTCGATGCGAATCATCCGTTTCCGCATTTGCTTAATAAAGAGATTTATGTTGTGGCAATGTTGAAATATGAAGATCGCTCAATGATCGGAATCGTTCCGGTGCCACAGTTTGTCTCAGATATTTTATATCTTCCGGGGCATGATATACGTTATATCCGAATGGAGAAAGTAATTATGGAATATCTTGATATTGTGTTTGAACAATATCAAGTATCGGAAAAAAATTATATCTGCGTGACAAGAAATGCGGATGTGTCACCAGATGACGAGGCTTATGCTGATAATGAAGATTTTCGTTTTGTTATGAAGGAAACATTACATAAGAGAAGAAAAATGGCAGCAGTAAGACTCGAAACGGCAAATCCATTGAGCAAAGAAATGGAAAAATATTTCTGCGAAAAAATTAAAATCGGACATGAATGCATTTTCCGTACAAAGATGCCGATGAAACTGGATTTTATTTTTAAGATTATCGATAAAGTGCCGGATTCGATGAAGCGCTCCTTGATAGATGAACCATTTTCACCACAGCCGTCAGTTTCTCTTGTGGAAGGTAGCAGTGTGATGACACAGATAAAGAAAAGAGACATCATGCTGGCTTATCCTTATGAGAGTATGGAACCATTTTTGCAGTTGATCAAAGAAGCATCTACAGACCCGGATGTTATAACAATTAAAATTACCATTTACCGTCTGGCGAAGAAAACACGTCTGGCGGAATATTTGTGCGCAGCTGCGGAAAATGGTAAAGAAGTAACCGTATTGATTGAGCTTAGAGCAAGGTTTGATGAGCAGAATAATATCGACTGGTCAGAAAGAATGGAAGAGGCAGGATGCAGGGTAATTTACGGGTTTGAAGGATATAAAGTACATTCGAAAATCTGCCTGATCACGTATCGAAACCGAAATGAGATCAAATATATTACACAGATTGGAACAGGAAATTACAACGAAAAGACAGCGAAATTATATACGGATTATTCTCTGATGACTTCAAATCAATCAATAGGAGAAGATGCAGCACTTTTCTTTAAGAACATGTCAATCGGTAATCTTGATGGAGTTTATAAACATTTGATCGTATCACCTACCAGCTTAAAAACAAAGGTGTTAAGCCTGATGGATGAAGAAATCAAAAAAGGAGCAGAAGGACGTATTTTGATGAAAATGAATTCGGTGACGGATATGGATTTCATGAGAAAAGTTTCAGAAGCTTCCAAAGCAGGTGTGAAGGTGGATCTGATTGTTCGCGGAATTTGTTGTATATTGCCGGGGATTAAAGATGAGACCGAGAATTTGAAAGTGACAAGTATTGTCGGACGATATCTGGAACATCCAAGAGTATTTGTGTTTGGAAAAGATGAAAATGCTACGATATATATCGGATCAGCAGATATGATGACAAGAAATACGGAAAAACGTGTAGAAGTTGCGTGTCCGGTTTATGATCCAAATATTAAAAAACGTCTGCTCCGCGATTTGAAGATTATGCTTGCGGATAATGTAAAAGCAAGAGAGATGAAGAGCGATGGAACTTATCGGAAAAAGAACCGGGGAGACAGAATAATCTGTGCACAGGATGAATTTATGAAATATGCGATTACAGCAAAGCGTCCTGAAAAGAAAGAAAAACATATCACTCCGTTTGAAAAATTAAAAAAATTTTTAAAAATAAAAAGAAAATAAGACAGCAAAAGGAGAACAACTATGAAAGCAGTTCGTGTCGAAACATTTGGAAGTACATCAAAGAAAGAAGAAGCAGTTTTATATACACTGACAAACGAAAATGGAATGTCAGCATCTATAACAAACTATGGTGCAGCATTAGTAAAATTGAATGTGCCGGATAAAGAAGGAAAATTAAGAGATGTAGTTTTGGGGTATGATGATGTGACCGGATACGAAAAAGGAGGCGGATCGTTTGGCGCACCGGTAGGTCGTAATGCGAACCGTATCGGAGGTGCTGTTATTACAATTCAGGATAAGACATATGAACTTGAGAAAAATGATAATGGAAATAATCTTCACAGTGGAACAAATTATTATAATAAGAGAATATGGAATGTGGGTGAAAAAACAGATTCTAAAATAGAATTTGTTTTGCATAGTCCGGATGGGGATCAGGGATATCCGGGAACGCTGGATATGCATGTTACATATGAGTTGACAGAAGACAATGAGCTGAGACTTATATATGATGCGGTTCCAGATCAGGATACCATTATCAATATGACAAATCATAGTTATTTTAATCTTGACGGACATGACAGTGGGAACGTCTTAAAAGAACTGGTAACACTAGATGCGGATTATTTTACAAGAGCAGATGCACAGTCGATTCCAACAGGTGAATTAGTGGATGTGACAGGAACACCGATGGACTTTAGAATGCCAAGAGCACTTGGTGAAGCAATTGATGCAGATTATGAAGCAGTCCGGTTGGGAAAAGGATACGATCATAACTGGGTATTGAAAAATAATGGAAAATTTGATAAAGTAGCACAAGCAGTTTCAGAAAAAAGTGGGATTGTTATGGAAGTATGGACAGATTTGCCGGGAATGCAGATGTATACAGCAAATTTCCTTGATAATGAACACGGAAAAAATGGTGCAGTATACGGTATTCGGGATGCAGTATGTTTCGAGACACAGTATTTTCCAGATGCAGTACATCACGAAAATTTTGCCAGTCCAATCTGCAAAAAGGGCATGCCATATCACACAGTGACATCTTACAAATTTGAAACAAAATAGTAGTAGAAACGGATAGGGTAAGAATGGGGAAATCGGTATATATAGCAGAAAAGCCGAGTGTGGCACAGGAGTTTGCCAAGGCATTAAAATTAAAAACAAGACGCGGGGATGGATTCCTGGAATCAGATGAAGCAATTGTTACCTGGTGTGTGGGACACCTTGTGACGATGAGTTATCCGGAAGCTTATGATGCTTCTTTGAAGAAATGGAATCTTGACACGCTGCCGTTTCTCCCACAGGATTTTAAGTATGAAGTGATTCCGGGGGTGGAAAAGCAGTTTCGGATTGTGAGTAATATTTTAAATCGAGAAGATGTGGATTGTATTTATGTGTGTACGGACTCAGGACGTGAAGGAGAATATATTTATCGTCTGGTAGAGCAAGAGGCACATGTAGAAGGAAAAGAAAGAAAACGTGTCTGGATCGATTCTCAGACAGAAGAAGAAATCTTAAGAGGAATCAAGGAAGCGAAAGATTTGTCAGAATACGATAATTTAAGTGCTTCAGCATACTTGCGGGCAAAAGAAGACTATTTGATGGGGATTAATTTTTCGCGATTGTTGACATTGAAATATGGAAATAGTATTTCAAATTATCTGCATACAAAATATGCGGTTGTTTCAGTCGGCAGAGTAATGACCTGCGTACTTGGAATGGTTGTAAGAAGAGAGCGGGAAATCCGGGATTTTGTAAAAACACCATTTTATCGTGTGTTAAGTACGATAGATGTATCAGGACAGACATTCGAGGGAGAATGGCGTGCAGTAAAAGGGTCACGTTATTTTGAATCATTTGATCTGTATAAAGAAAATGGATTTAAAGAAAGAAAAAAAGCAGAAGAGTTGATTTCGTATCTTAAGGAAAAACAACCAATGGAATGCGAAATTGTATCCATTGAAAAAAAGAAAGAAAAGAAAAATCCACCATTGTTGTATAATCTGGCAGAGTTACAGAATGATTGTTCAAAACGATTTAAAATCAGCCCGGATGAGACATTGCGAATCGTGCAGGAGCTTTACGAGAAGAAACTGGTGACGTATCCAAGAACAGATGCGAGAGTATTGTCGACTGCAGTTGCAAAAGAAATCGGACATAATTTGAATGGGTTAATGAAATATCCGATGGCAGTACCTTATTTACAGGAAATCGTGAAGTTTGGAACACATAAAGGGCTGACAAAAACGCGATATGTAAATGATAAGCAGATTACAGATCACTATGCAATTATTCCAACCGGTCAGGGGATAGCGGCATTAAAGAGTGTATCGGTGACAGCAGGAAAGGTATATGATTGCATTGTAAGGCGTTTCTTAAGTATTTTCTATCCGCCGGCAGTATATCAAAAAGTTTCAATCACAACAAAAATTAGAGAGGAAAGCTTTTTTTCAAGTTTTAAAGTGCTGGCAGAGGAGGGCTATTTAAAAGTAGTTGGTGTTCCACAGAAAAAAATAGGACAAGATTCGAAAAATGAAGATGATAATGCACAGAATCTGGATGCTGCATTTTTTCAGACTGTGCAGGCATTAAAAAAAGGAATGCATTTGCCGGTAAAGGCGTTAAATATAAAAGAAGGTGAGACATCACCTCCGAAGCGTTATAATTCAGGGTCTATGATTCTGGCAATGGAAAATGCAGGACAGCTTATAGAAGATGAAGAATTACGTGCCCAGATTAAAGGAAGCGGGATTGGAACAAGTGCTACGAGGGCTGAGATTTTGAAAAAGCTGGTGAATATTAAGTATTTATCGTTAAATAAAAAAACGCAGATTATTACACCGACATTACAAGGTGAGATGATTTATGATGTGGTGAATCACTCAATCCGCTCTTTATTAAATCCGGAATTGACAGCAAGTTGGGAAAAGGGACTGAATTATGTGGCAGAAGGAGATATCACGCCAGATGAATACATGCAGAAACTCGAACACTTTATCGTCAGCAGGACAGAAGGGGTACGCGGTTTAAATAATCAATATCAGTTAAGAAATTGTTATGATAGAGCGGCAATATTTTATCATACAAATACAACAAAAGTGAAAAAATCAAAATAGAAGGAGCATTCAAAAATGAAAGAATTAACAGTAAAAGAACTTTATACGTTAGATGAGACAATCGCAAAAGATTTATTTGAAGGAGTTACTTATCCATGGGAAGTGCTTCCTAAAATCAGTGCATTTATCTTGGAGCTGGGAGCAACATTAAGTGAAGAGGAATATGAAAAACGTGGAGAGAATGTCTGGGTTGCAAAATCCGCTACAGTTGCACCGACAGCTTACATCAACGGACCGGCTATCATTGGGAAAAATGCGGAAGTAAGACATTGTGCATTTATAAGAGGAAATGCAATCGTAGGTGAAGGCGCAGTCGTTGGAAACTCAACGGAATTAAAAAATGTAGTTCTTTTTAATAAAGTACAGGTTCCACATTATAATTATGTAGGCGACTCTATTCTTGGATATAAATCACACATGGGAGCAGGTTCTATTACATCCAATGTAAAATCAGATAAGAAACTGGTTGTTGTTAAGACAGAAGAAGGAAATATCGAGACAGGGATGAAGAAGTTTGGAGCTATGGTTGGAGATGAAGTAGAAGTTGGATGCGGAAGTATTTTGAATCCGGGAACAGTAGTGGGAAGCCACACAAATATTTATCCATTGTCTTCAGTGAGAGGATTTGTTCCGGCAGGAAGTATTTACAAAAAACAGGGCGAAGTGGTAGAAAAACAGAATTTGTAAAAAATTGGTAAAACAAATAAAAAAACTGCTGTTAAGCCTAGATTTATGGTACAATAAATACAATTCGATGTCCTTGATAAAATTTGTTACAAGGCGCCGTCTGAATTATATAACAGGAGAAAGAAGACAGGAGGACGACATTATGTTGGATGAAAATTTTGTAACATTGGAAATTGGGAAAGCAAAACATATAGCACTTGTAGCCCATGATGGAAAGAAGAAAGAATTGGTAGAATGGTGCGATAAAAACAAAGAAATTTTAAAAGGACATTTTCTTTGTGGTACAGGTACAACAGCAAAATTAATTTCAGAGAAGACGGGACTTCCGGTAAAAGGATATTGCAGCGGACCATTAGGAGGAGACCAGCAGATTGGAGCTAAGATTGTAGAAGGACAGATTGATTTTATGATTTTCCTGTGGGATCCGTTGGAAGCGCAGCCACATGATCCTGATGTAAAAGCATTGCTTAGAATTGCAGTCGTATATGATATTCCGGTAGCGAATAATCTGGCGACAGCAGACTTTATATTGCATTCTGAATTTATGGATAAGCCATACGAGAGAAAGATTGAGAATTTTGGTAAGACAATTCAGGATCGTGTGAACCGAATGAAATAGAATAGATAGAAGAGGGCAGAACGTTGTTTTATGACAGGGACTGCTCTTTTTTGTTATCGTAATGAGAAATTTGAAAAACTGCTTGCAAAAAATGAAACAACCATATTATAATAAATTTATCCACAAAATCTGTGGAATCAATGTGCGAGGATTCAAATCGCATAAAGAGTCAGAATATCTTTTGATTCTTACTATTTCCAAAGAAAAATATAAAAATTGAATAGAGCCTGAAAAAAGCGAGGTGGTAAAGTGGATAAAAATATTTATTGACTTTTTGAAATAATTATACTACTATATTAACAGAAGGACGAACAACTGTTCGAATTTAAAAGGAGAGTCAAGCTATGGCGAACGCAAATGAAGAGAAGAAGAAAGCGCTGGATGCAGCGATTGCAAAATTAGAGAAAGATTTTGGTAAAGGGGCAGTGATGAAGCTGGGAGATTCCGGAGCTCATGTGAATGTGGAGACTGTTCCTACAGGCTGTTTGAGTCTTGATCTGGCATTGGGACTTGGCGGAGTGCCAAAGGGAAGAATTATTGAAGTGTACGGACCAGAGTCAAGCGGTAAGACAACAGTTGCATTACATATGATCGCAGAAGTACAGAAGAGAGGCGGAATTGCTGGATTTGTAGATGCAGAGCACGCATTGGATCCTGTATATGCAAAGAATATAGGTGTTGATATCGACGAGTTATATATTTCGCAGCCGGACAGCGGAGATCAGGCACTTGAGATCGCTGAGACGATGGTGCGTTCAGGAGCGATGGATATTATTGTTATTGACTCTGTAGCAGCATTGGTTCCGAGACAGGAGATTGAAGGGGATATGGGTGACAGTCATGTCGGTCTGCAGGCAAGATTAATGTCACAGGCGTTGAGAAAATTGACACCGGTTATCAGTAAGTCTAATTGCGTTGTTATTTTTATCAATCAGTTGCGAGAAAAAGTTGGAGTTATGTTCGGTAATCCAGAGACAACAACAGGTGGTCGTGCGTTGAAGTTTTATGCTTCTGTGCGTATGGACGTGCGTCGTATTGAGACATTAAAGCAAAGCGGTGAGATGGTAGGTAACCGTACCCGAATCAAGATTGTGAAGAATAAGATTGCACCTCCGTTTAAAGAGGCAGAATTTGATATTATGTTCGGAAAAGGAATTTCTAAATCAGGGGATATTCTGGACCTTGCAGCAAACTGCGATGTTGTGAAGAAGAGTGGTGCATGGTATGCTTATGAAGGAGAAAAAATCGGACAGGGACGTGAAAACGCAAAATCTTTCCTGGAAGCAAACCCAGAGATTATGGATGAAATCGAGAAAAAGGTAAGAACACACTATCATCTTGGGGCAGAATATGCAGAAGATGCTGCAGAGGATCTGAAGTTAAAAAAAGCTCCTGCTGATGTAGAAAAAGTGGAAAGTCCGGAAGAAAAATAAGATGCAGGTAACAAAAGTAGAAGCACTGACAAAGACAAAGTGGAAGGTGGAACTGGATGGCCAGTTCGCCTTCGTTTTGTATAAGAAAGAAATATCACGATTTGGAATTGAAGTGAATGGAGAACTCAGTGAAGAATTGTATGAACAGATTAAGAAGAATGTCGTGTTAAAAAGGGCAAAATTGCGGGCGATGCATTTGCTGACAGATATGGCAAGGACAGAATCACAATTGAGGGATAAACTAAAAAGAAATATGTATCCGGAAGATGTGATATCACAAGCAATCGCATATGTAAAATCATTTGGTTATATCAATGATGAAGCATATATTGAAAATTTTATACAAAGCAAACGAGAAACAAAAAGCAGAAAAGAGATTTATGCATTGTTACTTGGAAAAGGAGTGTCATCAGAACAAATTGACCTGGTGTTTGAACAATGTTATGAAAAAAACACAGAGCAAGAGGCAATTTCGCGCCTGATCCGCAAAAGAAATGTGGATATTTTGCATGCTTCCGAGCAAGAATTACACAAATTATATGGTTATCTTGCACGAAAAGGATTTCAATATGATGATATCCGTCAAGTGATACAAAACTATAAGGACAATGCTTGACAGAATTGTGAAAACAGTATAAAATTTATATGTTGTATTTATGAGAAAAAATGTACAATGAAAATTTAATAAGGAGGTGCTCCTGTGCAATTAATAAGTATAATTATTGCTATAGCCCTCGCGTTGATAGTTGGGATTGTTACTCACTTTGTTACGATTTCCAATTTAAAGAAGGATGCAGATTCTAAAATTGGAAATGCAGAATCAAAGGCAAGAGAGATAATCGATGATGCCGTTAAAACTGCTGAAACAACGAAAAAAGAAGCTCTTTTGGAAGTGAAGGAAGAGTCTATAAAGACAAAGAATGAACTTGAGAAAGAGACAAAGGAAAGAAGAGCCGAATTGCAGTCTTATGAAAAACGTGTGCTTGCAAAAGAAGCGTCAGTTGACAAAAGAACAGAGGCAATCGGACAGCGCGAAGCAAGGTTTACAGCGAAGGAAGAACAGCTCAGACAGAAAGAACTGAAAGTGGAAGAGCTGAATCAAAAAAGAGTACAGGAACTGGAACGAATCTCAGGACTTACCTCCGAACAAGCAAAAGAATATCTGTTAAAAACTGTGGAAGATGATGTGAAGCATGATACAGCTAAGATGATCAAAGACTTGGAGACACAGGCAAAAGCGGATGCTGACAAGAAAGCAAAAGAATATGTTGTCAGTGCCATTCAGCGTTGTGCAGCAGATCATGTAGCTGAGACAACAATTTCTGTTGTACAGCTTCCAAGCGATGAAATGAAAGGAAGAATTATCGGACGTGAGGGACGTAATATCCGTACCCTTGAGACGTTGACAGGTGTTGAACTGATTATTGATGATACACCGGAAGCGGTTGTATTGTCCGGATTTGACCCAATTCGTCGTGAAATCGCAAGAATTGCTCTGGAAAGATTGATCGTAGATGGTCGTATCCATCCGGCAAGAATTGAGGAGATGGTGGAAAAAGCACAAAGAGAAGTAGAAACAATGATCCGAGAAGAAGGAGAGGCTGCAGCACTGGAAGTTGGTGTAACAGGTATCCATCCGGAATTGATTCGCTTACTTGGACGTATGAAGTTCAGAACAAGTTACGGACAGAATGCATTAAAACATTCTGTAGAAGTAGCACAGCTTTCAGGTTTATTAGCCGGGGAGATTGGTCTGGATGTTCGTATGGCAAAACGTGCAGGTCTATTACATGATATCGGTAAATCAATTGATCATGATGTAGAAGGATCTCATATTCAGATTGGTGCTGATCTTTGTAGAAAATACAAAGAATCCGCAACTGTTATCAATACAGTAGAGTCTCATCATGGAGATACAGAACCACAAACTTTGATTGCATGTGTGGTTCAGGCAGCAGACACAATTTCTGCAGCAAGACCGGGAGCAAGAAGAGAGACAATTGAAACATATACAAACAGATTAAAACAGTTAGAAGAGATTACAAACCAGTTTAAAGGGGTTGATAAATCTTTTGCTATTCAGGCAGGTAGAGAGATTCGAGTAATGGTAGTTCCAGAACAGGTAACCGATGATGATATGGTACTTATGGCTAGAGATATTGCAAAACAGATTGAATTTGAATTAGAATATCCGGGTCAGATTAAAGTAAATGTAATTCGTGAATCACGTGTTACAGATTATGCAAAATAACAGATAATCGGACTGTTTTATAAAAGTATGACCCTTGTCGTAAGACAAGGGTTTCTTTGTATATCCGGTATGTAGAATATTTGCCCGGTACAAGAAAAGGAGATAAAATGAGTGAACATTTTAAAAGATTAAAAAGAGAATTAAAATTTAAAGGCGCGATTATTGATTTTTATCAGGATACGATGGAGATTGATGGGAATCATACAGCAACCTGGGATTTTATTAACCACAAAGGAGCTGCGGCTGTTGTTCCTGTTACAAAAGAAGGAAAAATTCTGATGGTAAGACAATACCGTAATGCATTAGATCGATATACATTGGAGATACCTGCAGGCGCGTTGGATGCGGTAGATGAACCAGGAATCGAATGTGCATCAAGAGAACTGGAAGAAGAGACAGGATATAAGAGTAACAATTTGGAATGGCTTATCACTCTTCGGACAACAGTAGCATTTTGTAATGAAAAAATAGAAGTATTTGTAGCAAGAGATTTGATTCCATCACATCAGCATCTGGATGAAGATGAATTTATCGATTTGAAAGAGTATACATTGGATGAATTGAAAGAAAAAATCTTTTCAGGGGAAATCGAAGATTCAAAAACAGTATCTGCTTTGATGGCGTATGCAGTAAAATTTCATCAATAAGAATAAAGTATGTAGTTAAAATGCCTGGCATATAATGGAGTATCAATTATGAAAAACAGGAGGAATATCTGTGAGATCACTTCAGGTGAAAAAGCAACTTTTAGCTTTTTTTATGCCAGGCTTTTTAATTGGTATTTTATATGCCAATTGCTTTTTGAAACAGACAATAGTAGATACGAATCTTTTTGATATTGAAATTTTAAAGAAGTATACAGAAATAAACTCATTTGGAAACATTTATTTCCTCTATATTGTCCAAATCCGTCTAATTCCGTTTGCGTTATTAATGGCATTGGCATTTACAAAAATAAAGAAGCTGTTAATGCCGATTGTGGTCAGTGGCAGTGCGTTTTCGATTGGAATATTACTGACAGTTGCAGTTATAAAAATGGGAATGAAAGGAGTTTTACTTTGTATTGTATCCGTAATTCCTCAAACGATATGTTATGTGCCGGCATATTTAGTTTTATTGATATACTGTATGCAATATCCGAGCGGACAGTGGAGCCGACAGAAAACAGTTTTTGTCTTTGGCATGTTGATGATAGGGATGATGATAGAGGCATATCTGACGCCGGTAATAATAAGAAGTATTTTAAGGCAGTACTAAAAAGTATGGTAGCTTCATGTAAATTAAAATGCATGAAACTACCATATTTTTTATTGGTTTATAGAAAACCAGTGATAGATAAGAAGAATGCAAAGAAGACTGACAAGTAATTGACTGCTGAGCAGTCCCCATAAATAACCTTGTATTCCAAAGAGCGGGATGATATAAAAAACACTGAGAATTCTTACAGACAAGCCGAATGTATTAATTAGAAATGTCCATCCTGTTTTACCCAGACCATTTATAATACTTAAAAAAGAAGAATTTACATACAAGAAAGGGCAAATCCAAGAAAGCGTTACAATAAAATTTCCGGCTGAATCACTATGAAAAAGAATATTTCCGAGTAAATGACCAAAAAGCAGAAAGCATAAACAGGAGAATAAACCAAGAGAAAAACAAAATCTGCTTACTTTTTTTATAATTCGTAGTAAAGAAGAAGGATCTTGAGCTGCCTGAATCTCAGCAACAGCGGGCATCAACATAATAGACAATGAACTAGTGACAGCCGTAGGGAAAAGAATGCATGGCAAAGCCATTCCGTTTAATACACCGTAAATCCGAAGAGACTCCGAAGCGGAATACTGAAAACGTCTTAATTGCACAGGGATGGAAATTGCTTCTATACTCTGTAAGAGATTAATTAATACGCGATTGGCAGTGAGTGGAATGGACAAAGATAATAACTCGCGTAAGTGACGGGGAAAATTTTTGCATAGATTAGTTATTGTAGTCAAAGTACAAGAAAAATAATTAAAAATTTGTGCGGCATATGCGGTTGAAAATAATTCACCTATAACAAGACCACTGACGGCTATGGAAATAGATACGGTATGTCCTTTTCGGATTAGAAGGAAGAAAAAAATGTAAACGGATAAAATACGAGTACTTTGTTCTATAAGCTGCGAAATAGCAGGAATCTTAGTTTCCTTAAGACCATAATAATATCCACAGATACAACTGTGAATAGCACAGAAAGGGAAAGCATAGGACAAGATGATTAGCATGTTTTTACAGCGGGAATCATGTAAAAGCCTATCGGCGATAAAGAATGCGTTTTTTTGAATAAAGAAAGTACAAAAAAGGGAAAGAAAGAAAGCGATAGTTAATCCTGATAATAAAACTTCTTTGGCTTCATCGGGTTTGCCAAGAGCCTGTTTGCGGGCAACGGTACGAGAAAGAGCGGTTTCTATACCAGAAATGGAAAATGAGATGCAAAGTGCATATACAGGGAAAATAAGCTGATAAAGACCGATGCCTTCTTCACCAAAAACACGACTCAAAAAAATACGATAAAAAAATCCTATAAACCGGCTTAGAAAACCAGTTAATGTTAAAATAACTGTTCCGAGAATAATTGATTGCTTTTTAGACATAGAAAACCTTATATAATCACAATTATAAAAAGAAAAAACTGTGATTTCAAAATGCTATTTCTATAAAATATTCAATTCCCTTCCTTGACAGAACAATAGAAAAATGATATTCTACCAATGTAAAATCCTAGCAGAATAATAGGAATTAAAACAGTAGGAAATAAAACACTAGGAAATAGATGCATAAAAAGTCAGAAGGTGATAAATTGAAATTATCTACAAAAGGAAGATATGGACTGCGTGCGCTGATCGATCTGGCACAATATAGTGAGGAGGAGCCTGTTTCTATAACAAGCATTTCCAACAGACAGGGAATCTCAGAACGTTATTTAGAACAGCTTATGGCAAAGCTTAAGAAAGCAGAAATCGTAAAAAGTATACGAGGCGCCGGAGGCGGGTATATATTAGGAAAAGATATGCATGAGATTTCAGTAGGAGATGTATTAAGAGCATTGGAGGGAAGTTTAGATCCGGTAGAATGTTCAGGGCTCAGTGCTGAAGAAGGCTGTTCAGCCTCGGAAAATTGCGTTACCAAATATGTATGGCAAAAGATTAATGACAGTATCAATCAGACGGTAGACAGTATTATGTTAGATCAACTTGTAGAAGAAAGTAAACAGAAATGCTGTGATGCAGGTATGACACAGTCTGGGAAATGTAAGAATTAAGATAAAAAATAAGACAAGATAATAGAACTGGCGGAGGAAATACAATGAGCAGATTAATTTATTTAGATAATGCAGCAACAACAAAAACTGCACCGGAAGTTGTAGAAGCAATGCTTCCATATTTTACAGAACATTATGGAAATCCATCTAGTATTTATGGATTTGCTGCTGCGAACAAAGAAGTGATTACAAAGCAAAGAGAAACAATTGCAAATGCATTGGGTGCAAAAACAAATGAAATTTATTTCACAGCAGGTGGTTCGGAATCCGACAACTGGGCACTGAAAGCAACAGCGGAAGCTTACGAGAAAAAAGGAAAACATATTATCACAAGTAAAATCGAACACCATGCGATTCTGCATACATGTGAATATCTTGAGAAGCGTGGCTATGAAGTGACATACCTTAATGTAGATGAGAATGGTGTCGTGGATTTGGAGGAACTCAAAGCTGCAATCCGTCCGGATACAATTTTAATTTCAGTTATGTTTGCAAATAATGAGATTGGTACAATTCAGCCAATCAAAGAGATTGGTGAGATTGCACATGAACATGGAATTCTCTTCCATACAGATGCGGTTCAGGCATTTGGACAGGTTCCAATTAATGTAGATGAATGTCATATTGATATGCTTAGTGCAAGTGGACATAAGTTGAATGGACCGAAGGGAATCGGTTTCTTATATATTAGAACAGGTGTTAAAATACGTTCGTTTGTTCATGGCGGTGCACAGGAAAGAAAACGTCGTGCAGGTACAGAGAATGTTCCTGGAATCGTCGGAATAGGAAAAGCAACAGAGCGTGCAATCAGCACAATGAAAGAACGTACTGCAAAAGAAATAGAATTGAGAGATTATCTGATCGAAAGAATTGAAAATGAGATTCCGTATTGCCGCCTTAACGGAGATAGAAAAAAACGTTTACCAAATAATGTGAATTTCAGTTTCCGCTTTGTAGAAGGAGAATCCCTTTTGATCATGCTTGATATGAAAGGTATTTGTGCTTCAAGTGGTTCAGCATGTACATCAGGTTCATTGGATCCATCCCATGTACTTTTGGCAATCGGACTTCCACATGAAATTGCACATGGTTCTTTGAGAATGACATTGAGTGAGGAAGTGTCAAAAGAAGATTTGGATTATGTAGTAGACAACTTAAAAGCAATTGTGGAGAATTTAAGAAAGATGTCTCCATTATATGAGGATTTTGTGAAAAAACAAAATAAATAAAAGATAAGCGAAAGAAAACCAGGAGGAAATATAATATGTATTCAGAAAAAGTTATGGATCATTTTCAACATCCAAGAAATGTAGGAGAAATCGAAAACGCAAGTGGAGTAGGTACAGTAGGTAATGCAAAATGTGGAGATATCATGAGAATTTATCTTGATATTGATGAAAATCAGATCATCCGTGATGTAAAGTTTAAAACATTTGGATGCGGTGCAGCAGTTGCAACAAGCAGTATGGCAACAGAACTTGTAAAAGGTAAAAATATCCAGGAGGCAATGCAGATTACAAACAAAGCAGTTATGGAGGCTCTTGATGGACTTCCACCGGTAAAAGTACATTGCTCACTGCTTGCCGAAGAAGCCATCCATGCAGCACTTTGGGATTATGCAGAAAAAAATGGTATTAAGATTGAAGGACTTGAAAAACCAAAATCAGATATCCATGAAGGTGAAGAAGAGGAAGAAGAGGAATATTAATGAGCACAGTAGTAGTAGGAATGTCCGGAGGTGTGGATTCTTCTGTTGCAGCATATCTGTTGAAAGAACAAGGATATGATGTAGTAGGAGTGACAATGCAGATCTGGCAGGATGAAGAACAGGCTGTACAAGAAGAAAATGGTGGATGCTGCGGGTTGAGTGCAGTAGAAGATGCACGCCGCGTAGCAGCAAATTTGGGAATTCCATATTATGTAATGAATTTCAAACAGGAATTCAAAGAAAATGTGATAGATTATTTTGTGGATGAATATCTTCATGGAAGAACTCCAAATCCGTGTATTGCATGCAATCGATATGTAAAATGGGAGTCCTTGCTGACAAGAAGTCTTTCAATTGGAGCAGATTATATTGCGACAGGACATTATGCGAGAATTGATCAGCTTGAGAATGGCAGATATGCGATTCGGCGTTCTGCTACACTGGCAAAGGATCAGACTTATGCACTGTACAATTTGACACAAGAACAACTGAAAAGAACGTTGATGCCAGTCGGACAGTATTCAAAAGATGAGATTCGCAAGATAGCAGAGAAGATAGGATTATTGGTTGCAAATAAGCCGGACAGTCAGGATATATGTTTTGTACCGGATGGAGACTATGCTGCTTATATAGAAGAAAATGCAGGTGTAAAAATTCCGGAAGGTAATTTTGTAACATTAGATGGGAAGGTTTTAGGAAAGCATAAAGGAATCATTCATTATACAGTGGGGCAACGAAAAGGTCTTGGTCTGTCATTGGGATACCCGGCTTTTGTATTGGAAATTCGTCCGGAGACAAATGAAGTTGTGATTGGAACAAATGAAGATTCAATGACAACCACATTAAAGGCAAACAGGGTGAATTTTATGTCGGTTGAAGATTTGCCGGAACCAAAAAGAGTTTTTGCAAAAATCAGATATAATCATAAAGGTGCCTGGTGTACGGTAGAAAAAACAGGTGAAGATGAGATTACCTGTACATTTGAAGAACCACAAAGAGCAGTGACCCCGGGACAGGCAGTTGTATTGTATGATGGAGAATATGTACTTGGAGGCGGAACAATCATATGATATTAAGCGACAGCCATATGCACACCATTTTTTCTACAGACAGTGATACGCCGGTGGAAAAAATGATAGATGGTGCAATAGCAAAAGGATTAAGATCAATTTGCATTACAGATCATTTTGATAAAGATTTTCCTTCTGATACAGAATTTGGGAAAGATGCTTTTCAATTCGATTTGGATGAATATATGCATACCATGAAAAAAATACAGAAAGAATATGAAGATAAGATACATATTCGAATTGGAATAGAGCTTGGACTGCAGACTCATTTGCAAGAATTCTATCAAAAACTGACACAACAGTATCCATTTGATTTTGTAATTGGTTCTGTACATCTGGTAGATGGGAAAGATCCGTACTACAGAGAGGGGTTCGCTGAATTGTCGGACCGCGAATTATATAGAAAAGGATTTGAGAATACTTTAGAAAACCTGCAACATGTAACAGCATTCGATGTGCTGGGGCATTTGGACTATGTAGTGCGTTATGGGACTTACAAGGAAAAAGAATATTCACAGACAGAGTTTTCAGATATTATTGATGAAATTCTAAAACGCGTTATTGAGCTTGGAAAGGGCATTGAGTTAAATACCGCAGGATGGAAATATGGACTTCCGTTTTGTAATCCGCACCCGGATGTGTTGAAAAGATACCGGGAGCTTGGAGGAGAAATCATAACGATTGGAGCGGACGGACATAAGCCGGAACATATTGCATATGATTTCGGAAAGGTAAATGATGTCTTAAAGGCTTGTGGGTTTAAATATTATACAGAATTTGAAGAAAGAAAACCGATTTTTAAACAACTTACATAAAAAACAAACAAAATGGATTTAGGACTTGAATTTTTGTTTTTGTTTTAGTACAATAATCTCAGTTGATGAATCTTTAACAAAGTAATTGAGCTTTGTTAAATGGATATCACCATGATAGACTGTATTACAGTTAACAATTTATATAACTTTAGGAGGAATTAATCATGGCAGTAAAAGTAGCGATTAATGGTTTTGGACGTATTGGACGTCTTGCATTCAGACAGATGTTCGGAGCAGAGGGATTTGAAATTGTAGCAATCAACGATTTAACATCTCCAAGCATGCTTGCTCACCTGTTGAAATATGATTCAACACAGGGAAGATATGCACTGGCTGACAAAGTAGAGGCAGGAGAAGACTCTATCACAGTTGACGGAAAAGAAATCAAAATTTACGCAAAAGCTAACGCAGCTGAACTTCCATGGGGAGAGATTGGTGTTGACGTTGTTCTGGAGTGTACAGGATTCTACACATCTAAAGCAAAAGCTCAGGCTCATATCGATGCAGGTGCTAAACACGTTATTATTTCTGCACCAGCAGGAAATGACCTTCCTACAATCGTTTACAATGTAAACCACGAGCAGCTTACAAAAGATGATACAATCATCTCAGCAGCTTCTTGTACAACAAACTGTTTAGCTCCAATGGCTAAAGCATTGAATGATCTTGCAGAAATTCAGTCTGGTATCATGTGCACAATCCATGCATATACAGGAGATCAGATGACTCTTGATGGGCCACAGAGAAAAGGTGACCTCAGAAGATCTCGTGCAGCAGCAGTTAATATCGTACCTAACAGCACAGGTGCAGCAAAAGCAATCGGTCTGGTTATCCCAGAACTGAACGGAAAACTGATTGGTTCTGCTCAGCGTGTTCCTACTCCAACAGGATCAACAACAATCCTTACAGCAGTAGTTAAAGGTGAAGTTACAGTTGACCAGATCAACGAAGCTATGAAAGCAGCTTCTAACGAATCATTCGGATACAACACAGATCAGATCGTATCTAGCGATATCGTAGGAATGAAATTTGGTTCTCTGTTCGATGCTACACAGACAATGGCTCTTCCAACAGGTGATGGAAATACAGAGGTTCAGGTTGTATCTTGGTATGACAACGAGAACTCTTACACAAGCCAGATGGTAAGAACAATCAAACATTTCGGAACATTACTGTAAGCCGAAATTGGGAATATGAAACGGATGTATGTCCGGAAATAGACTCACAAAGGGTCCGGTCTTATTGGGGCCGGACCCTTTTTAAATTTATAAGGAACGATTTTCTATAAATTTAAAATGCTTTATAAAAAAGGAGAATTACAACTATGCTTAACAAAAAATCAGTAGATGATATCAACGTAAAGGGCAAAAGAGTTCTTGTAAGATGCGACTTCAACGTTCCATTGATCGATGGAAAAATTACAGATGAAAACCGTCTTGTAGCAGCTCTTCCAACAATCAAAAAATTAGTTGCAGATGGAGGAAAGATTATTCTTTGTTCTCACCTTGGAAAACCAAAGGGAGAGCCAAAGCCAGAATTATCACTTGCTCCAGTAGCAGTTCGTTTATCAGAATTACTTGGACAGGAAGTAAAATTTGCTGCTGATCCAGAAGTAGTAGGACCAAACGCAAGAGCAGCAGTAGAAGCTATGAAAGATGGAGATATCATCCTTCTTGAGAACACTCGTTACAGAGCTGAAGAGACAAAGAACGGAGAGGCATTCAGCAAAGATCTTGCATCTCTGTGTGATGTATTCGTTAACGATGCATTCGGAACAGCTCATAGAGCACACTGCTCTAACGTTGGTGTAACACAGTTCGTTGATACAGCAGTTGTTGGATACTTAATGCAGAAAGAGATTGATTTCCTTGGTAATGCAGTAAACAATCCAGAGAGACCATTCGTAGCAATCCTTGGTGGTTCTAAAGTTTCAAGCAAAATCTCTGTAATCGAGAACTTACTTGATAAAGTAGATACATTGATCATCGGTGGTGGAATGTGCTTCACATTCAGTAAAGCTCAGGGTGGAAAAGTAGGAAATTCTCTTCTTGAAGAGGATTACTGCCAGTATGCATTGGATATGATCAAAAAAGCTGAAGAAAAAGGTGTAAAACTTCTTCTTCCTGTAGATGCAATCATTGCAGATGAATTCTCTAATGATGCAAATACAAAAGTAGTTCCTATGGGAGAGATTCCAGAAGGATGGATGGGACTTGATGTAGGTCCAGAGACAGCTAAGTTATATGCTGACGCTGTAAAAGATGCGAAGACAGTTGTATGGAACGGACCAATGGGATGTTTCGAGATGCCTAAATTCGCTACAGGAACAGAGACAGTTGCAAAAGCACTTGCTGATACTGATGCAGTTACAATCATTGGTGGTGGAGATTCTGCAGCAGCAGTTAACCAGCTTGGATATGGTGACAAGATGACACATATCTCAACAGGTGGTGGAGCTTCTCTGGAATTCCTTGAAGGAAAAGAATTACCAGGTGTTGCAGCAGCAAATGACCGTTAATTATCTGTTATTCAGCAAATGATTTTGAATAATAAAATTGTTTTAACAAAAAATAGATGAGGAGGCCAATAAAATGGCAAGAAAGAAAATTGTAGCAGGAAACTGGAAAATGAACAAAACTCCAAGTGAGGCAGTAGCACTTGTAGAAGAATTAAAACCATTAGTAGCAAATGAAGAAGTTGATGTTGTATTCTGTGTACCAGCAATCGACATCGTTCCTGTTGTGGAAGCAACAAAAGGAACAAACATCCAGGTTGGTGCTGAGAACATGTATTTCGAAGAGAGCGGAGCTTACACAGGAGAGATTTCTCCAGCAATGCTTGTAGATGCAGGAGTAAAATATGTTGTTCTTGGACATTCTGAGAGAAGAGATTACTTCGGAGAGACAAACGAAGATGTAAATAAAAAAGTTCTTAAAGCATTTGAGCATGGTCTTACACCAATCATGTGCTGTGGAGAAACTCTTGAGCAGAGAGAACAGGGTGTTACAATGGACTTTATCCGCCAGCAGGTTAAAGTTGGATTCCAGAATGTAACAGCAGATCAGGCTAAAGAAGCAGTTATCGCTTACGAGCCAATCTGGGCTATCGGAACAGGAAAAACAGCTACAACAGAGCAGGCTGAAGAAGTTTGTGCAGGAATCCGTGCTTGCATCGCTGAAGTTTATGATGAAGCTACAGCTGAAGCAATTCGCATTCAGTACGGCGGATCTGTAAATGCTGGTAATGCAGCAGAGTTATTTGCTCAGGCAGATATCGATGGAGGTCTTGTTGGAGGAGCTTCCCTCAAAGCTGATTTTGGAAAAATTGTGAACTACAAATAATTAAAAAGCATTGGCGTGGGGAGTCGAACAGGCTCTCCACGATTGCTGTTACCTTAAAGATAGAAAGGAAACACATATAATGAGTAAAAAACCAACCGTATTGATGATTCTTGATGGATATGGATTGAATGATAAAGAAAAGGGCAATGCTGTTGCTGAAGGTAAAACTCCGGTTATGGATAAGCTTATGGCAGAATATCCATTTGTAAAAGGCTATGCAAGTGGAATGGCTGTAGGACTTCCAGATGGACAGATGGGTAACTCAGAAGTAGGACATCTGAACATGGGAGCAGGAAGAATTGTATATCAGGATCTTACAAAGATCACAAAAGCAATCCAGGATGGAGAGTTCTTTGAGAATAAAGCACTTATTGCAGCTTGCGAAAATGTAAAGAGCAATGATTCTGCACTGCATTTAATGGGATTAATGTCTGATGGTGGAGTACACAGCCATATTGAACATGTATTTGGACTTCTTGAACTTGCTAAAAAACAAGGAATTGAAAAAGTATATGTACATTGCTTCCTTGATGGACGTGACACACCTCCGGCATCAGGAAAAGAATATGTAGAGCAGTTAGAAGCTAAGATGAAAGAACTTGGTGTTGGAGCGGTTGCAAGCGTATCAGGACGTTATTATGCAATGGATCGTGATAATCGTTGGGATCGTGTGGAAAAAGCTTACAATGCAATCGTTAAAGGGGAAGGCGAGACAGCTGAGTCTGCTACAGCAGGAATTCAGGCATCTTATGACAATGATGTGACAGATGAATTTGTACTTCCAACAGTCATTGTAAAAGATGGTGCACCACTCGCAACAATCAAAGAAAATGACTCTGTTATCTTCTTTAACTTCCGTCCTGACAGAGCAAGAGAGATCACAAGAACTCTTTGCGATGATGAATTTACAGGATTCGAAAGAGGAGAAAGAGTAAAAACAACATTTGTTTGCTTTACAGAGTATGATGTTACAATCGAAAACAAACAGGTTGCATTTGTAAAAGATGAAATTACAAATACATTTGGAGAATTCCTTGCAAAAAATGGTCTGAAACAGGCTCGTATTGCAGAAACAGAAAAATATGCACATGTAACATTCTTCTTTAATGGTGGAGTAGAAGAGCCAAATGAAGGAGAAGACAGAATTCTTGTAAAATCTCCAAAGGTAGCAACATATGACTTGAAACCTGAGATGAGTGCATATGAAGTGTGCGATAAATTAGTAGATGCAATCAAATCTGATAAGTATGATGTAATTATCATCAACTTTGCTAATCCGGATATGGTTGGACATACTGGTGTAGAAGATGCAGCAATCAAAGCGATTGAAGCTGTTGATGAGTGTGTTGGCAAAGCAGTAGATGCCATCAAAGAAGTAGATGGACAGATGTTTATTTGTGCAGACCACGGAAATGCAGAGCAGCTGATCGATGATGAAACTGGAGAGCCATTTACAGCTCACACAACAAATCCGGTTCCATTTATTCTTGTAAATGCAGATCCTGCATACAAATTAAGAGAAGGTGGATGTCTGGCAGATATCGCTCCTACATTAATCGAATTGATGGGAATGGAACAGCCAGCTGAGATGACAGGTAAATCTTTACTTGTAAAATAATAAATAGACAAAAAATAAAAGGAGCAGAATTCTTATAATGGAATTCTACTCCTTATTTGTTGAGTATTAAAATATTTTCAGCCATGGCATCTTACTTTCTGTACATATATCCAGAAAAATTACCATTCATACATGCAAGCCCCTTGACAATTGTCTCACAATTTTCTGAAAAATATTTTTTGATTGAAGAAACTACTTTATTTAATAATTCTTCCTGATAGTTAAAAAATTCTTTTGACATTTCTGGTGTTAATGCAAAATCAAACATAATATATCTCCTTTTCTTATCTTACATAATTGTTTTGGAAAATTTCTTTTCCCTTGCTACGTGTATTATAATAGCATTACTCAAATAAATTGTTTAGATATGTTTTTGTGTAAAAAATAGGTCATTATTGACATTAAAAAGCCGAATAGGACGAATAGGGACGGGGTTTTCCAGCTTTTTCCATCGGAAAAGAGCCGGAAAACTCCGTCCCTATATGATGATTTTCAGCAGGAGCAGAAATAGTACAAGTAAAATACTAGGACGAACAATTTTAGCTCCACTTTTCATTACCATTCCTGCGCCAAGATAACCTCCAAGCATATTACAAAGGGCAGCAGCAATTCCAAGAGGAATAAGTACCTGCCCGTTTAAAAAGAATATGACTAAAGAAGTGATATTGGTTGTAAGATTAATAACTTTTGCCTGTGCATTGGCTGTTTTAATACTAAGTTTAGCAAATACAGTAAAGGCGATAATTAAAAATGTACCGGTTCCCGGACCATAAAATCCATCATACATTCCAATCACAAAAGCAGCAATGGAAGCAGTGAGATAAGTACGTTTATCAAGTGTAATAACATCGGTTTCATTATCATGGAACAGCTTTTTGTTTAGTACAAAAAACGCAGCAATCGGCAGAATGACAATCAGTACATGCATCATTATTTTTTCGGGAATAATCAGAGAAATATGAGCTCCGATGGCAGAGCCGATAATTGCCATAATAACGGATGGAACTGCTAATTTAAAATTTACCAGGCTATTCTTGATAAAGCGGGCGGTTGCAAGGGTAGTCCCGCAGGTTGATGAAAGTTTGTTAGTTGCAATCGCAGTATGGGTAGGAAGTCCGGCAATCAGATAAGCAGGAAGCGAGATCAGACCGCCTCCGCCGCCGATTGCGTCAACCAATCCAGCGAGAAATAAAAACGGACAGACAATCAGAAACATAGAAATCGTCGGTTCGATTGTAATAATGGTATTCATGAAAATTCTCCTTGTAGTAAAATAGATTTAGTGTCATAATCTGAATAGATGAACATGTCAAAGTATAGCATAAAGAAGGATAAAGTGTAAATATAAGTAGTTGGTTTGAAGTGTCTGGCAGCTCAAAAATTTGAGATTTTTTAATAAAAACATATTGAATTAAAGAAATTTTATGTTTTTTTGAAAAAAATTGAAAAAAATCAAAAAAAGCTATTGCAAAAGTAGAAATGATATGGTAAGATAAATCTCGGTTCGGAGTTAATACGAACCGCGAGCGGATGTGGCGGAATGGCAGACGCACAAGACTCAAAATCTTGCGTAGGTGACTACGTGCGGGTTCAAGTCCCGCCATCCGCATGAATCAAGACCTGAGAGCAGTAATTGTTCTCAGGTTTTTTATTGTTATGTATACGAAAAAAAGGTCCAATGGACCTTTTTTATTTTGCATATCATTCAAGTCGAACGTCCGTGAGACTTGACGCGTGATTCTGGTCAGCGAAGCTGACATATTCCTATCAGAATCACTGCGCATCCTCGCGGAGCGTTTATCTCAGTCGGAGATTGGACTCCCACTGAGACAAATTTGCTATTACTCACCACCTGAAGAGGTGGGAGTCTTCTCGACTGAGATAAACTATCTTTTTAAGAAATATCTAAATCAATCGGCTCATCCAGATGTTCAGAAACATATTTCCCATTTTTCTTTCGTTGTCGGACGCATTCAGTCAGAAGATATTCAATCTGACCATTCACAGAACGAAAATCATCTTCTGCCCAGGCTGCAATTGCGTCGTACAATTTGTTGGAGAGGCGCAGAGGGACTTGTTTCTTTTTATTATCCTTTTCAGCCATAATTAGTACAGGCTTCCAGAATTAATAATTGGTTGGGTGTCATGGTTACCACACAGAACAACCAGTAGATTAGATACCATAGCAGCCTTACGTTCTTCATCCAGTTCTACAACATCTTTTTCACTTAATTGATTAAGAGCCATTTCAACCATTCCGACAGCACCGTCAACAATCATTTTTCTTGCATCGATGATTGCAGAGGCTTGCTGACGTTGAAGCATAACAGCGGCAATTTCAGGGGCGTAAGCAAGATAAGTGATTCTTGCTTCAATAATCTCAAGACCTGCATCAGCCACTTTATTCTGAATTTCCTCGCGGATTCTCGCGGCAACAATCTCACTGGAGCCACGCAGACTTCCTTCATCTGCCTGACCATCCCCCGTTGTATCTACATCAGGTGCAGTATCATATGGGTAGATGCGGACAATATTACGAAGCGCACCATCACATTGCAGGGAAAGATATTCTTTGTAATTATCTACATTGAAAACAGCTTTCGCTGTGTCCACTACGCGCCATGTGACAGCAATCCCGATTTCAATTGGATTTCCGAGACAGTCATTAATTTTCTGACGGGAATTATTGAGTGTCATAACCTTGAGAGAAATCTTTTTGCTTGAAGATTCTTCTGATGTTCCGGTTGTAGAAATTCCTAAAATGTTAGAAAGATTTGCATTTTTCTTTGCATTATTATCAACATCACCACTCTGGCTTAATTTTGTTTTGGAAGCAGGATTTACACTTGTACAGAAAGGATTCACAAAATAGAATCCAGCCTCTTTAAGTGTCCCCACATAATTACCGAAAAGAGTAAGTACGAGAGCTTCCTGTGGTTTAAGGACTTTCAGACCGAGGAATGGAACCCATCCAATACTAAGCCAGATAATACTGATAATCAATACAGTAATAGCAGGTGCAGTAACTGAAAATCCCATGGATATAGCAGAAAAAATACATCCGGCAATTGCAATCATATAAAGGAAAGAAAAAAGCAGAAGCATTCCCATTCCATTCTTTTTAGTTGACAATATTTTCTCATTCATCTTGATTCCTCCTTTGAAATAGAATGAAATTCATTTGATATCATTATGATATCATCTCTTGCGAAAAAGTCAATATACTAAAAATAAAAGATTAATGGTAAGGGATAAGAGTCATTAAAGTTGTCGATACTTTTGAGGCGTAGATCCTTTCAGCTCTTTAAATTTTCGAATAAAATAACTTACATTTTCAAATCCGCAGTCCAAACTAATCTCCAGTACGCTCTTAGTAGTATCTCGCAACATTTCACAAGCTTGTTCGATACGGTATTGAATCAGGTATTTCATTGGCGGCATACCGGTGATATCTTTGAAAAAACGGCATAGGTATTGGCTGTTACATTCCGCAATTTCAGCAAGGTTATCTAAAGAAATATGTTCAGGATAATGCAATTTCATATAGGAAACAAGTTTTTTGTAGCGTGCAATTTTCTGGCGTTCACAGGATGAAAGTGTATCGTTTTTCTGAAGAAAAAAATGATGCAAATACATCGTGCTCATCAATTCCAATAACTGCAACTTACAGGAAATATACCAATTTTCAGTTTGTAAGAGAGAATCATGCAAAATTTTTTGAATCCGTGGATAAAGCACAGGATAAAGAGCATCATTTGGGTGTAATACGTGAGGAAAAATATTATCATGGTTTATAAATGGCTGCAGGATATCTGTCTGCAATGCATCAGAATATTGAAAAGCCAAAAGCTCAGGATTGAAAATGAATACGTCGTGTATGGTGCCTTTTTTTAACCCGGTGATTTGATGTAAATCCCCACTATTTAAAAAAGCAATATCACCTTCGTTTAATATATATTGCTCCAGATTGATTTCAAATTCATAACTTCCTTTGAGGATTAAGATGATTTCTATTGTGTGATGCCAGTGGCGCTCCACAAAGAAATGATTTGGATAAAATGAGTTGTTTCCTGATTCAAAGTGGAGTCCGATCATAGGATGCTTTTTGGTTCCGTGAGATGCATGTTCCTTTAAGGAAGTATCGAGATAAGTTTTATTATACATAAATCAAAGTCCTTTCAAATGTATCAATTAAATTTATAACACCTATAAAAAGTCAATATTGTGTTATAATTATAGCGGATATTGCAAGAAATATCAAATCCATAACGATATACTGTGATTATAAGGCAACCATTTATCAGACAAGTGACGAAAATAAAACTAGGGAGGAATCAAAATGAAGCGTTATGAATATGGAAATCCATTTGACACAGAAGCAATCGTAGAGAAGGTTGATGCAACAAAAGGAAATCCAAAGTACGGAACTATTTCACAGAAAGAAGGATTTGTATTTACTTATATTATGGATGACGATGATATCGTTTATGGTCTTGGTGAGGCGAATCGAGGAATTAATAAGAGAGGTTATTGTTATATCAGTGACTGTTCAGATGATCCTGAACATACAGAAGATAAACGCTCTTTATATGCGGCACATAATTTTATTATTGTGAGCGGCAAGCAGACATTTGGAATGTTCTTTGATTATCCGTCAACATTGACATTTGATATTGGATATACACGAATGGATACAATGAAAGTATCCTGTGAAAATGCGGATTTGAATTTGTATGTATTTGAAGGAGAAAATGCATACGATATTGTAAAACAGTTCCGCAAAGCAATCGGACGTAGTTATATCCCACCTAAATTTGCGTTTGGATTCGGACAGAGCAGATGGGGATATGAGACAAAAGAAGATTTTTGTGAAGTGGCAGCAAAATATCGTGAGAATCATATTCCATTGGATATGATATATATGGATATTGATTACATGCAGGATTTTAAAGATTTTACATTAAATGAGGAAAACTTTAAAGATTTCCCGGGATTTGTACAGGAAATGAAAGATAAAAATATTCGCTTGATACCGATTATTGATGCAGGTGTTAAAGTCGAAGATGGATATTCGATTTATGAAGAAGGTGTGGAAAAACAATACTTCTGTAAACGTGAAGACGGAAGTGATTTTGTGGCAGCAGTTTGGCCGGGAGATACACATTTCCCAGATGTATTGAATGCAGATGCAAGAAAATGGTTTGGAGACCAGTATCGTTTTTTGACAGAGCAGGGAATTGAAGGTTTTTGGAATGATATGAATGAGCCGTCTATTTTCTACTCAAAAGAAGGGCTTGCCGAAGCAAAGGAGGTTGCAAGACGATTTGCAGATGATGAAGAAGGCAAGGTGAACTTGTGGGAAGTAGGTGGAAAATTATTTGGACTTGCAAATAATCATGAAGATTATCGTAGATTTTATCATCTTGTAAATGGAAAGAAAGTGCGTCATGACAAAGTGCACAATCTGTTCGGGTATAATATGACCAGAGCAGCAGGAGAAGCATTTGAACGGATTGATCCTGAGAAACGTTTTCTTATGTTCTCGCGTTCTTCGTATGTGGGCATGCATCGTTATGGTGGAATATGGACAGGAGATAACAAATCCTGGTGGTCACACATTTTGTTAAATTTGAAAATGATGCCGTCCTTGAATATGTGTGGTTTCTTGTATACAGGAGCAGACCTCGGTGGATTTGGGGCAGATACAACAAGAGATTTGTTGTTACGCCATCTTGCATTAGGTGTCTTTACACCATTGATGCGTGATCATGCGGCAAAGGGCACGAGAGAGCAGGAATGTTATCAGTTTGAGCAGATTGAAGATTTTCAGCATGTAATAGGTGTCAGATATCGTCTGATTCCATATTTGTACAGTGAATATATGAAAGCTGCATTGAATGACGATATGTATTTTAAGCCATTGGCGTTTGAATATCCAAAGGATAAGAGGGCTGTTCGTGTAGAAGATCAGTTAATGCTTGGAAATGAGATTATGATTGCACCGGTTTACGAACAGAATGCACGAGGCCGTTATGTTTATCTTCCAGAGACAATGAAGTTTGTCAAGTTCTTACCAGACGGAACAATCTTGGAAGAAATTTTGGAAAAAGGCAATCATTATGTTGAGGTTGCATTAAATGAAGTGCCATTATTTATCCGAAGTGGAAAATGCATTCCATTGGCAGAAACAGCTGAATCTGTGGCAGAGCTGGATACAGAAAATTTGAAAATGATTGGATTTGAAGGTGCACAATATACACTATATGAAGATGATGGAATTCATAAAGATTACGGTAATGTAGAAAATTATCGGAAACTAAAGATGTAAAAATCATACTGAAAAAATTTATAAAAAATAAAACGGTGACAGAAGCATAGGTGAATCATCCGGGAAAATACATAAAAGGTGCAACAAATGAAAGATAATATTTGTTGCACCTTAAATTATCCGGCAGAATTAAAAAAGTGTTGTCAGGTCAGTGATGTCTTTAATTTTTGTCTTTGCATCAGGAACATCACCAAATCCATATTCTGCAAAAATGAAGGGAACATCAGCTTCTTTGCATGCATCGGCATCGCCTTGTGTGTCACCGACATAAACAACATCTTTTAGATTGTTACGTTCCATTAAGGTACGGATCGTTTTGCCTTTGGATGTGTTTGTCTGACCAAAACAAAGCGTGTCTGTAACATATTTATCAAGACCGGAAGTAGAAAGCATAACTTCTATATAACCACAGGCGCAGTTACTGACAATAAAGAGTTTGTGCTTTTGGGAAAGTTTTTGAAATGTTTCTACAACTCCATCGAATACAGGACAAGGTTCTTTTGCAAGCAGTTGATTTTCATATTCAAAGCATAAATCTCCGAGGTGTGTGCGTTCTTTTAAAGGAAGCATAGGAAAAACAATGTCACAGATTTCATCCATTGTTTTGCCAAAGATTCTGTTTAGAAGCGGTGCATCAACGATTAAATCAAGATCCGAGTTTTCCCGGATCGCTTTTGTCCATGCCTTTGCGACAGCATCAGTTGAGTTCCAAAGCGTTCCGTCTACATCAAAAATAATTCCATCCATTTATAAGAGTCTCCTTTTATTGTGGTAAAAAAATCTAAATTTATGGATTGCAGTCATAAGAGTAAGAGACTGCAATTATTACGCAATATAATATAGCAGAAGAACTAAAAATCTTCAAGTTTTAGAGTACTTTCTGTTAGAACTTCCCCTTTAAAAACAAGCGGATTTAGTGTATACTCATAAAAGCGAAAGAATTGCCTTTTTGAATTTAAAAGGCCATTGAATGGAGAAGATGATATGCGTGAGAAAATTGTTTTGATAGACGGACACAGTATTTTGAACAGAGCATTTTACGGTGTTCCGGATTTGACAAATGCGGAAGGACTGCATACCAATGCGATATATGGATTTTTGAATATTTTGTTTAAAATATTAGATGAAGAACAGCCAGAATATCTTACTGTTACATTTGATGTACATGCGCCGACATTTCGCCATGAGATGTATCCGGAGTATAAGGGTACAAGAAAACCAATGGCAGAAGAACTAAGACAGCAGGTTCCTGTTATTAAAGAAGTACTGCAGGCAATGAATATTGCAACGATCGAGAAAGCAGGTTTAGAGGCAGATGACCTGCTTGGAACAATATCACATTCCTGCGAAGAAAAAGGGATGGATGTGGCGATTATCTCGGGGGATCGGGATACTTTGCAGCTGGCAACAGAACATGTCAAAATCAGAATTCCAAAGACGAAGCAGGGCCGTACAGAGATAGAGGATTACTTTGCTTCGGATGTAAAGGAAAAATATGGTGTGACACCAACTGAATTTATTGATGTAAAGGCATTGATGGGAGATACCGCGGATAATATTCCTGGCGTGCCGGGAATCGGAGAGAAGACTGCAACAAAGATTATTGTAGAATACGGGAATATTGAAAATGCACACGAACATGTGTCAGAGTTAAAACCGCCAAGAGCAAGCAAAAATCTGGATGAATTCTGGGATCAGGCAGTACTGAGTAAAACACTTGCTACAATTGATATCCATGCAGATGTGCCATTTGATCTGGAGGCTGCCAGACATGGCAACATGTATACAAAGGAAGCACATGATTATTTCCAGAGATTACAGTTTAAAAATCTTCTCGGACGATTTGATGTAGAGGCAGATTCGAATGATGTAGAAGAATATTTTAAAGAAATCACAGAAAAAGCAGAGATTGAACAGGTATTTGCGGAAGCAATGAAGACAAAGCTTGTGGGAGTCGGAATTTCAGAAGATGCGGGAAATGTTCTGCCATTATTTGCACACGAGTCCGGATACGGAAGAATTTCTCTGGCTTATGATAGAGAAAAAATTTATACCATTCCGGCAGACATGGAAGTGACCATGGATTATCTGTTTGGAAAGCTTACAGAGCTTGCAAAGAAGGTAGATACATTTGCATTATGTAATCTGAAAAAATATTTATCATTGATTTCTGTGGAAAAAGAAGAACATTGTTTTGATCCGATTTTGGCAGCATATTTGTTGAATCCTTTGAAAAATGATTATGATTTTGAAGATATTGCCAGAGAACAGTTAAATTTGATAATTGATGAAAAAGCAGATGAAAAAACAAAATCCTGTTATGAAGCGTACACAGCATTTGCATCTGTAGAAATATTAAAGAAAAAGCTCGATGAGACAAAGATGAAAAAATTGTTTGACGAGATCGAGATGCCATTATTATTTACCTTGTATGATATGGAGCATGCAGGGGTGAAAATAGAGGCAGACGCTTTGAAAACTTATGGGGAGCAGCTCGGAAGTAAAATTGTGGAGCTTGAAAAGAATATTTATGACAAAGCAGGAGAGGTATTTAATATTAATTCACCGAAACAGTTGGGTGTGATTTTGTTTGAAAAGATGGGGCTGCCGAACGGGAAAAAAACAAAGACCGGATATTCAACAGCAGCAGATGTATTAGATAAACTGGCACCGGATTATCCAATTGTATCAGAGATTTTAGAATATCGTCAGCTAACAAAACTGAAATCTACTTATGCAGACGGACTTGCAGGTTTTATTCAGACAGACGGAAGAATACATGGAACTTTTAATCAGACGATTACTGCTACCGGACGTATCAGCAGTACAGAACCGAACTTGCAGAATATTCCAATCAGGACAGAACTTGGACGACTGCTTCGAAAGGTGTTTGTCCCGGAAGAAGGATATGTTTTTGTAGATGCGGATTATTCTCAGATTGAATTGCGTATATTGGCACACTGTTCAGGGGATGAACAGTTGATTCAGGCATACCGAGAGGCAAGAGATATTCATAGGATTACGGCATCTCAGGTATTCCATATTCCATTTGATGAAGTAACAGATTTGCAGAGAAGAAATGCAAAGGCTGTAAACTTTGGAATAGTATACGGAATCAGCTCATTTGGTTTAAGTCAGGATTTGAGTATTACAAGAAAAGAAGCAGCACAATATATAGAGAATTATTTCCAAACTTATCCGGGAATTAAGACATTTTTGGATGAATCTGTGGAAAATGCGAAAGAACATGGATATGCAGTGACATTATATGGAAGAAGACGACCTGTACCGGAGTTGAAATCAAGCAATTTTATGCAGAGAAATTTTGGAGAACGAGTAGCCATGAACGCACCGATCCAGGGAACTGCTGCCGATATTATGAAAATAGCAATGCTCGGAGTAAACAGAGAATTAAAGAATCGTAATATGAAATCCAGATTGATTTTGCAGGTGCATGATGAATTGTTGATCGAAGCATATCAGGATGAAGTAGAAGAAGTGCAGACAATTTTAAAAGACCAGATGGAGCATGCGGCAGAACTAAAAGTACCTTTGATCGTAGATATGCACAGCGGAAACAACTGGTATGAAGCAAAATAACAAAGGAACGATATCAAAGCCAATATAGATATGCAATATAATTGCGGAGTATGAAATGAAAGTAATAGGAATTACAGGAGGAGTTGGCTCGGGCAAGAGTCAGGTTCTTGGATATTTGGAAAAAACATATAAGGCAAAAGTTTGTCAGCTTGATGAGGTGGGAAAAGAATTACAAAAAAGAGGAAAGCCATGTTTTCAAAAAATCGTAGAAACATTCGGAGAACAGGTGATAGGAGAAGATGGTGAGCTGAATAGACCTGTTTTAAGCAGTATTGTGTTTCAAGATGCGGATAAGCTGGAAATGTTAAATGAAATTGTTCATCCCCAGGTGAAGGTGGAAGTGACCCGTCAGATTATAGAGGAACAGAAAAAAGATACACCACTGTTTGTGATTGAGTCGGCCCTGTTGCCGGAGGCAGGATATGAAGATATCTGTCAGGATATGTGGTACATTTATACGAAAGAAGCTATTCGTAGAGAAAGATTAAAAGCATCCCGCGGATATAGCGATGAGCGTATCACAAGGATGATAGCATCACAAAATTCAGAAGAACTATTTCGGGAAGTATGTACACATGTGATCGATAACAGTGGGGATTTTAAAGATACAGAGAAGCAGATAGGAGAAATATTATGAGAATGTGCAGCATTGCCAGCGGAAGCAGTGGCAACTGTATTTATGTAGGAAGCGATGATACACATTTGCTTGTGGATACAGGCATTAGCAAAAAGCGTATTGAGGAAGGATTAAAAGAACTGGATGTGAAAGGAGAGGAACTGGATGGAATTCTTGTGACACATGAACATTCAGATCATATCCAGGGACTGGGGGTATTTAGCCGTAAATATGCGATACCGATTTATGCAACACCGGGAACAATCCGAGGAATTGAAAAATCTTCCAGTCTTGGAAAAATGCCGGAAGGGTTATTGCATCCAATCGAGACAGATAAGATGTTTCAGTTGGGAGATATCGATATCCATCCATTTCAGATTTCGCATGATGCAAATGAACCATGCGGATATCGGATGGAGAATGCAGGAAAAGCAGTTGCAGTTGCGACAGATCTTGGAACATATGATGATTACATCGTAAAAAAACTAAAAAATCTGGATGCAGTTTTACTGGAAGCAAACCATGATATACATATGCTGGAAGTAGGCGGATATCCTTACCCGTTAAAGAGAAGAATTCTTGGGGATAAAGGTCATTTATCAAATGAATTGTCAGGTCAGTTACTTTGTGATATACTACATGATAATTTGAAACATATCATGCTGGGACACTTGAGCAAAGAGAATAATTATGCAAGACTTGCATATGAAACAGTGAAGCTGGAAGTGACACTGGCGGATAATGCTTACAAAGGAGAAGACCTGGATATGTGGGTCGCAAAGCGCGATTCGGTATCTGATATCATAGAGGTCTAGCCTGATATATTCAGGTATGCGTGCCGGATATGATTTCCGGTATAGACAGAAATATAATATGGAACAATGTACATCTTGAGACAATTAGGAGGAGAAAATCATGAAGAAATGTATCGTAACTGTAGTGGGAAAAGACACCGTAGGAATTATCGCAAAGGTATGTACATACTTGGCAGACAACCAGATTAATATTCTGGATATTTCTCAGACAATCGTACAGGGATATTTTAACATGATGATGGTTGTTGATGCAGCAAATATGAAAAAAGATTTCGCAGTAGTTTGTGATGAACTGGAAGCTCTTGGAACAGAGATCGGTGTAGCAATCCGCTGTCAGAGAGAAGAAATCTTCGAAAAGATGCATAGACTGTAAGAGGTATCATACAGAAACAAGATCAAATAAACGAATATGTGAGGAAATAATGCTATGATTAATATGTATGAAGTATCTGAGACAAATAAGATGATCGAACAGGAGAATCTGGATGTCAGAACAATCACACTTGGAATCAGCCTATTAGATTGTATTGATTCTAACCTGGATGAATTAAACCGTAAGATTTATGAGAAAATCACAACAGTGGCAAAAGATCTGGTTTCAACAGGTCAGGATATTGAAAAAGAATTTGGAATCCCAATTGTCAATAAAAGAATTTCTATTACACCTATTTCTTTGATCGGAAGTGCTGCATGTAAGACACCGGAAGATTATGTGACAATAGCTAAAACACTGGATAAAGCAGCAAAAGAAGTGGGCGTTAACTTTATCGGTGGATATTCAGCACTTGTGTCAAAGGGCATGACAAAAAGTGAGGAAAATCTGATCCGTTCAATTCCACAGGCACTTGCACAGACGGAGAGAATCTGTAGTTCAGTGAATGTGGGTTCAACAAAAACAGGAATTAACATGGATGCAGTACGTCTTTGTGGAGAGATTGTGAAAGCAACAGCAGAAGCAACAGCAGATAATGATTCCCTTGGATGTGCAAAATTAGTTGTATTTTGTAATGCACCGGATGACAACCCATTTATGGCGGGTGCATTCTTAGGAGTAACAGAAGCAGATGCAGTGATCAATGTTGGTGTCAGTGGTCCTGGAGTTGTAAAGAAAGCGTTGGAAAAGGTTCGTGGAAAAGGATTTGAAGAACTTTGTGAGACGATTAAAAAGACTGCATTTAAGGTTACAAGAGTAGGACAGCTTGTTGCAGGAGAAGCTTCAAAGCGTATGGGTATTCCATTTGGTATTATCGATTTGTCTCTCGCACCTACTCCGGCAGTTGGAGATAGTGTGGCTGAGATTTTGGAAGAAATCGGATTGGAAAGAGTAGGAGCACCAGGAACGACAGCAGCACTTGCTATGCTTAATGATCAGGTGAAGAAGGGCGGAGTTATGGCTTCTTCTTATGTTGGAGGACTTAGTGGAGCATTCATTCCTGTCAGTGAAGATCAGGGAATGATCGATGCAGTAAATGCAGGTTCGCTTACATTGGAAAAACTTGAGGCAATGACATGTGTATGTTCTGTTGGACTGGATATGATTGCAATCCCTGGAAAAACAAGTGCAAGTACAATCTCAGGTATGATTGCAGATGAGATGGCAATCGGTATGGTCAATCAGAAAACAACAGCAGTACGTCTGATTCCGGTCATTGGTAAAGATGTAGGAGATGTAGCAGAGTTTGGTGGATTACTTGGTTATGCACCAATCATGCCAATCAACGAATTTGGATGCGAGGCATTTATCAGTCGTAAGGGAAGAATCCCAGCTCCAATTCATAGCTTTAAGAACTAATAAAGAAGTTTATTCTGTGTGAAAAGACATTTGTCGGGCACAGGTTGGAAAACAAATAGGGGAACTAATTAAAGATGAGTAAAATTGCAATAGTAACAGACAGTAATAGTGGAATTACACAGGCGATGGGGAAAGAATTGGGAGTATATGTTATTCCAATGCCATTCTATATTAATGGAGAATTGTTTTTTGAAGATATCTCACTTTCACAGGAAGAATTCTATCAGGAATTAGGAGAGGATGCGGAGATATCTACTTCGCAGCCATCTCCCGGAGATGTGATGGATCTGTGGGAAAAACTACTGAAAGAATATGATGAGATTGTACATATCCCGATGTCGAGTGGGCTAAGCAGCACTTGTGAAAATGCAATTTCTTTGTCTATGGAATACGATGAAAAAGTACAGGTTGTAAACAATCAGCGCATTTCAGTGACACAAGAGCAGTCGGTCAAGGATGCATTGGTATTGCGTGATGCAGGTAAATCAGCAAAAGAAATCAAAGAAATTCTTGAAAAAGAAAAGTATGAGTCAACAATTTATATTACTGTAGATACTTTGAAATATCTAAAAAAGGGTGGAAGAATCACAGCTGCGGCTGCGGCACTTGGAACAGTGTTAAATCTGAAACCGGTACTGACAGTCCAAGGTGATAAGTTAGACGCATTTTCAAAAGTGCGAGGGTTGAAAGCTGCAAAACGTACAATGCTAAAAGCAATTGAACATGATATCGAAGAGCGCTTTAAAGGAAAAGAAGATCAATTGATTCTTGGTATGGCGTATACAGGAAATGAAGAAGCAGCGCAGGAATGGAAAGAAGAAATTCAGAAAAAATTTCCACAGTATGAACTGATAAGTGCACCATTATCATTGAGTGTGGCATGTCATATCGGACCAGGTTCACTTGCAATAACATGTACGAAGAAAGTAAGCTTGTAAAATTAAAAAAGTATATATACGATAATAAGAAAGCTATTGTTTGAGGAAATTCAAACAATAGCTTTTTGGCTTTGAATTTATGAAAAATTATAATTTTAAAATGCCGTGGTTATACTCGTTTTTAAATGGAGTCCGGAATTTTTCAGTAATTACAGAATTATACAAATTTGAAGCTAAAATATCTTGATTTAGCATACGTTGGCCAGCATCTGAAAGCTTGTCTTGTTTGTATAGCTTTGTTAATAAAGGAAGCGTTCCGGTCTTAGAGATTGCAGAAATTACTTTTTCACAATCTTTTCTGAAACCAAGCAAATGTGCGTAGTAATGATATCCATCAGTTAAATAAGTTTCCTGATCTTTCTTTTTAATACCGAGCATAATATGCAATAGTGCACGATTGATTCTCGTCTGTGTTACTTCTTTTGTTTTTAACAATTCGCAGAATTGACGATAATCAAAAAAGTTATTCAGATTTGCATAAATACGATTAGCCAATTCTTCAGAAACATCTGCATACCGAATGAGCTTTTCGGGAGTTTTGTTTAATAGCTTATATTTTAGAAGAAGTGAAAAATCCTGTTCTGAGATTGGATAAAGAACCTGATGGTTTTCTTCTAATAATTTAAAACAAGAGGATGGAACTTGTTTTGCCAATTCACCCGAGATGCCGGAAAAACGTGTGTTTCCACGCTTGTGAAAACCTTCTGATGCAGTGCCAAAGGAATCGGAATACGCAAAAAGTGAACGGATCGCAGAAGCAGAACTGTATGTTGTGCGCAGTGTCCGGTCATGGTAATGAGAATCCTGCCGTTTGATTGTGCAAGGTTTTATGTTGCTGTTTATACGTCGGAGTGCTTTTAAGTATTCTACACCAAGAATATTATTTGGATTGTTTAATAAAAAAGAAGAATCGGCAGTTTTCATAATGGTACCAAGTGCTTCTTGCCTTGCGGCAGGAAAAGAAAGTCCGCTTCGCAGGGCTTCTTGTAAAAGCTGTTTGTATTCTGTCGGTTCTTCGCATAAAATATCAGCAATTGCCTGGAGTCCCTGTAAATCATTGCACTCACTTCCGAAACAAAGATAATCAACGATTCCGAGCTTGTCTAATAATGATACCGCACCGAGGGCAAATAGTTCCGCACTGCCGGTAGAATAGCAGACGGGAAGTTCGAAGACTGCACAAGCTCCGCAGTTCAATGCCATCTCTGCTCTCAAACGTTTGGGCATAATGGCAGGCATGCCTCTTTGTACATAGTCCCCACTCATAACAACGATAGCGGCATCCGCGCCGGTTATTTTTTTTGCCTGTTCAATATGATATTTGTGTCCATTGTGAAAAGGGTTGTATTCCGTGATTAATCCTACGATTTTCATGTTTTTAACATTTTGCTCCTTGTATATGTTGATATAAACTATTATACTATATAAAGATGTCAGATGAAAGAGGGTGGATGCAATGGAAGAATTAAATAGTGAAATATTGCTGGAATTATTAGATGCAAGAGAATTTAAAAAGTTAAAAGAAAAGTTAGAAAACATGCATCCTGTCGATATCGTTGAAGTAATGGAAGAAGTGGGAGAACGTCAGAGAGTTTTGATGTTCCGTTTGCTGGCGAAGGAAGAGGCGGCAGAAGTATTTACAGACATGAACAGTGACATGCGCGAAGATCTGATCAATGCATTGACGGATTCTGAGCTGGAAGAAGTCATGGAAGAGATGTATGTGGATGATACGGTTGATGTCGTAGAAGAGATGCCGGCGAATGTAGTTGATCGTCTTTTGAAGGCGACTGATGAAGAGACACGAAAGAAAATCAATGCACTTTTACAGTATCCTGAAGACAGTGCGGGAAGCATTATGAATATTGAGTATATCAGTCTGCGAAAAGAAATGACCGTAGAAGAGGCTATTTTAAAAATTCGTCAGGTTGGTATTAATAAAGAAACGATTTATACTTGCTATGTGACGGAGAAGAAAAAGCTGATCGGTTCGGTTGATGTAAAAGATCTTCTGACAGTAGGAGAATCCAGACTGATTGAAGAAATTATGGATGAGAATGTATTGTGTGCAAGGACACTAGACGATCAGGAAAAGGTGGCAGCCATGATTGAAAAATATAGTCTGGTAGCGATTCCAATCATCGATCATGAGAATTGTCTGGTTGGAATTGTAACAGTAGATGATGCAATGACGGTGTTGCAGGATGAAGCGACGGAAGATATCAGTATCATGGCCGGTGTCACACCAAATGAAGATTCTTATTTTGGCACATCTGTTTTTCAACATGCGAAGAACAGAGCACTCTGGCTGATGTTGTTGATGTTGTCTGCAACGGTCAGTGGAGAAATACTGGCTCATTATGAGTCGGCGATGGCGGTCATGCCAATTTTGATTACATTTATTCCGATGCTGATGGGAACCAGCGGTAATTGTGGCTCGCAGAGTTCGACGATGGTGATTCGTGGGATAGCTGTCGGGGAGATTGAATTTAAAGAGTTTTTCAAAGTTGTATTTAAGGAAATTCGAATTGCTATATTGGTAGGATTAATGCTGGCAGTTGTAAATGGAATCCGGGTTTATATTATGTATGACCAGGATATAATGCTTGCAATTGCGATTGGAATTACGATAATTGCGATTGTTTGTATGGCAAAGTGTATAGGATGTACATTGCCTTTGTTTGCAAAGAAGATAGGACTTGATCCGGCATTGATGGCAGCACCGTTGATTTCAACGATTATGGATACCTGTACAATTTTGATGTATTTTGCGATTATTACAGCATTTTTTAAATTATAAAAATAAGAGTAAACGGAGTGGTTTGAAAAATAACCGCTTCTTTTTTTATCAGCTTTTAAAATTAAAAAATACAATTGTTTCTAAAAAAGTACAAGATAGATAAAAAAATAACGAAAAAAAGGCATATTGTACTAAAAAATGCACATAGAATCCCCTTGTTTCCCTAAAATCTTTGAGGTATAATGGGGGCAGTGAGAAAAATGAAAGGTGGCTTTAAATCATGGGATTTATTGATGAAATCAAAGCAAGAGCAAAATCTGATATTAAAACAATTGTTCTTCCTGAGACAGAAGACGAAAGAACTTACAAAGCAGCAGAGGCAGTTTTAAAAGAAGGAACAGCAAAACTGATTCTCGTTGGTAGCAAAGAACAGATTGAGAAGGTTGGCGCTGGATACGATCTTACAGGAGCTCAGATTGTAGATCCTGCTACAAACGATAAGACAGAAGCATACATAGCAAAATTAGTCGAATTAAGACAGAAAAAAGGTATGACAGAAGAACAGGCAAGAGAATTGCTGTTAAATAACTATTTATATTATGGCGTAATGATGGTAAAAATGGGAGACGCTGACGGAATGGTATCAGGAGCATGCCACTCAACAGCAGACACACTTCGTCCATGCCTGCAGATCTTAAAGACAAAACCAGGTACAAAACTGGTTTCAGCATTCTTCGTAATGGTAGTTCCAGATTGTGATATGGGAGCAAACGGAACATTTATCTTTGGAGATTCAGGACTTGAACAGAATCCGGATCCAGAGAAACTTGCAAATATTGCATTATCTTCAGCAGAATCGTTCAAGCTGTTAACAGGTGAAGAGCCAGTCGTTGCTATGCTTTCACATTCTACAAAGGGAAGTGCAAAACATGCAGATGTAGACAAAGTTGTAGAGGCAACAAAAATTGCAAAAGAATTGAATCCAAATGTACGTCTGGATGGAGAATTGCAGCTTGATGCAGCAATTGTACCTTCAGTAGGAGAGTCTAAAGCACCAGGAAGCCCGGTTGCAGGACATGCTAATGTTTTGATTTTCCCAGATCTTGATGCAGGAAATATCGGATATAAACTTGTTCAGAGACTTGCTAAAGCAGAAGCTTATGGCCCTCTGACACAGGGAATTGCAGCACCGGTTAACGATTTATCTCGTGGATGTAGTGCAGAAGATATTGAAGGCGTTATCGCTATTACAGCTGTACAGGCTCAAGCATAAGGAGGATATTATGAACGTATTAGTAATCAACTGTGGAAGTTCATCTTTGAAATTCCAGTTAATCAACTCTGACACAGAGGAAGTTCTTGCAAAAGGACTTTGCGAAAGAATCGGAATCGACGGAAGACTGACATATCAGCCAGCTGGCGGAGAAAAAGAAAAAACAGATCTTGCAATGCCTACACATGAAGAAGCAATCCAGTATGTGATCAATGCATTGACAAACGAGAAAACAGGAGTTGTTAAGAGCCTGGATGAAATCGGTGCAGTAGGACATCGTGTTGTACATGGTGGAGAAAAATTTGCTTCATCTGCAATTATTACAGAAGAGATGAAAAAAGCAGTAGAAGAGTGTAACGAACTTGCACCACTTCACAACCCTGCAAACCTGATCGGTATCGCAGCATGCGAGAAACTGATGCCAGGAACACCGATGGTAGGAGTATTTGATACAGCTTTCCATCAGACAATGCCACAGAAAGCATATATGTATGGACTTCCATATGAGTACTATGAAAAATACAAAGTAAGACGTTATGGTTTCCATGGAACAAGCCACAGTTTCGTATCTAAGAGAGCAGCTGAGATTCTTGGTGTTCCATATGATCAGACAAAGACTATTGTATGTCACCTTGGAAACGGATCAAGCGTAACAGCTGTTATGAATGGTAAATCAATTGATACATCTATGGGACTTACTCCATTGGAAGGTCTTGTAATGGGAACACGTTCAGGAGACATTGATCCAGCTATCTTAGAGTTCATCGCTAAGAAAGAGGATCTTGATATTGATGGATTGATGGATGTTGTAAATAAAAAATCAGGTGTTTACGGATTATCAGGAAACCTTTCAAGTGATTTCCGTGATCTGTGGGATGCAGCAGATGCAGGAAATGAGAAAGCTAAAGTTGCTCTGGAAGTATTTGCTTATCGTGTTGCAAAATACGTTGGAGCATACGTAGCAGCAATGAATGGTGTAGATAATATCGTATTTACAGCAGGTATCGGAGAGAACGACCACGGCGTTCGTGAATTGGTTCTTGGATATCTTGGATATCTTGGAATTGAGATTGATGAGGAAGCTAACAATACAAGAGGTCAGGAAATTATGATTTCTAAACCAGGTTCAAAAGTTAATGTATTGGTAATTCCTACAAACGAAGAGCTTGCAATCGCTAGAGAAACAGTTGCATTGTTGAAATAATTTCAAAGCCAGTCAGGGACGGAGAAAAGTGGCTTTTTAAAACCACTTTTCCCCGTCCCTGTTGTTGCCATGCATACGACAAAAGGTTTGGTAGATTTTTTGTTTTGGTGTGATTGATATGGGAGTGAACAGTATCCCAGGATTTTCTCTTTTCGAAAAATCAAAATTTCAAAAAAATAAAAAAATGATTGACAAATACTTTTTACATGATATAATAGTCTTTGTGTGAATAGGAGTAGAACTATGCTGTTAAACCTATCAGACGTGTTATCAGACCGTCATCAAACGATTAATGAGACCGTACAATTGGATATGGAAGAGTTTCAGACAAGAGCAGGAACTTATTCTATTGTTCAAAAAGATCCGGTAATGATTACAGTTTCACATATGAAGAAGCGAGAATATCGGATTCAAGCTAAATCAAAGATTTGTGTTTTGATTCCGTGCGATCGTTGTCTGGAAGATGTGGAGCAGGAGATTGTGCTGGATGTGGAGAAGCATGTCGATCTCGCGCAATCCGATGCGGAACTGGAAGAAGGATTCGATGAATCAAATTATATTGACGGATATTATCTTGACGTGGACAAAATGCTCTATAACGAGATACTAATAGGATGGCCGACGAAAGTTCTTTGCAGGGAAGACTGTAAGGGCATTTGTAACGTTTGTGGTCAGAACCTAAATAAGGGTACTTGTGACTGTGAAGACACGAGTCTTGATCCAAGAATGTCAGTTGTCCGTGATCTGTTTAAGAATTTTAAGGAGGTGTAACCTATGTCTATCTGTCCAAAGAATAAATCTTCTAAAGCAAGAAGAGATAAGAGAAGAGCTAACTGGAAAATGAGCGCTCCAAACCTTGTTAAATGCAGCAAGTGTGGAGAACTTATGATGCCTCACAGAGTATGTAAGGCTTGTGGTAGCTACAACAAAAAAGAAATCATTTCAGTTGACTAATTAGAAATGGATAATGGCAAGGATTTGAGTAACATCAAGTCCTTGTTTTTTTTTCATTTTTTTGATAGAATTATAAACAGTTATGTAAGGAGGAAAAAATATGTCCGAGACTACAATAGTTGCTCTTGATGCAATGGGTGGAGATAATGCACCGCAGGAGATTGTAAAGGGAGCGGTAAATGCAATAAAACAGCGAAAAGACATAAAAGTTCTGTTGGTTGGAAAAGAAGAGATACTGAAAGATACATTGAAAGCATATGAATATCCAAAAGAACAGTTAGAGATTGTCAATGCTACAGAAGAAATCGAGATGGCAGAGCCACCGGTTCTTGCAATTAGAAGAAAGAAAGATTCATCCATGTCAGTTGCGATGAAACTGGTACATGATAAAAAGGCTGATGCAGTAGTATCAGCAGGTAATTCAGGGGCAGTTCTTGTCGGTGGTCAGATATTGGTAGGCAAGATAAAGGGAGTAGAACGTACACCTTTGGCACCATTAATCCCGACTGCAAAAGGAGTATCATTACTGATTGATTGTGGAGCCAATGTAGATGCAAGACCTTCTCATCTTGTCCAATTTGCTAAGATGGGTTCTATTTATATGGAACATGTTATTGGAAAGAAGAATCCAACAGTAGGTATTGTGAATATCGGTGCAGAAGAAGAAAAAGGGAATGCTTTAGTGAAAGAGACATTTCCACTTTTAAAAGCATGCAAAGATATTAACTTTATCGGTAGTGTGGAGGCGAGGGATATTCCATCCGGAGCAGCAGATGTTATTGTATGTGAAGCTTTTGTTGGAAACGTTATCTTAAAGCTTTATGAAGGTGTTGCAGGTACTTTGTTAAGTGAAGTGAAGAAAGGTATGATGTCAACTTTAAAAAGCAAGATTGGCGGACTGCTTGTAAAACCAGCATTAAAGACAACACTCAAGTCATTTGATGCAACTGCATATGGCGGAGCACCAATGTTAGGTCTGAAAGGGCTGGTTGTTAAAACACATGGAAGTTCAAAGGCAACAGAAGTCTGTAATTCTATCATTCAGTGTGTAACATTTAAGGAGCAGGCAATCAGTGCTAAGATTGAGGAAGCAATTCAGTTAGAAAAAGCACAGGAAGAAACAAAAAAAGAAGATTAAAAGAAGAGAGGATTAAGACGATGGAATTTGAAAAAATACAGAAAATCATTGCAGAAGAGATGAATTTAAATGTAGAAGATGTAAAACCGGAAAGCAGATTTGTTGAGGATCTGGCAGCAGATTCTTTGGATGTGATTCAGATTGTGTTGAAATTAGAAGAGGAATTTGATATTGAGATTCCGGATGATGCAGTAGAGCAGATTTCAACAGTGCAGGATGCAGTAGATCAGATTAAAAGTAAAAAGAATGCATAAGTAATCAATACAAAGATATAGAAAAGCCCGTAAGGGGCTTTTCTGCTTTATAAATAATGACCTTGAGGTTACAATAAGGAGAAATCAATGGAAGATAAATTAAAAGAATTAGAGAAACGAATCGGTTATAAATTTCAGGATTTTTCTCTGTTAAAGCATGCTTTGATGCATAGCTCTTATACAAATGAAAAACATTTGCCAAAATATCAGTGTAATGAAAGGCTGGAATTTTTGGGAGATGCCGTTTTGGAGCTGGTATCTAGTGAGTTTTTATTTTTGGAAAATCCAAAGGAACCGGAAGGAAAACTGACAAAAACGAGAGCAAGTATGGTATGTGAGCCATCGCTGGCATTTTGTGCAAGAGATATTGAACTTGGAAGTTATCTCCTGCTTGGAAAAGGAGAAGAAGCGACAGGCGGCAGAACACGCGAATCTGTTACTTCAGATGCAATGGAAGCATTGATCGGAGCTATTTATCTGGACGGTGGTTTTGCTAATGCAAAAGAGTTTATTCACAAATTTATTTTATCTGATTTAGAGAATAAAAAGCTCTTTTTTGATAGCAAGACTATTTTGCAGGAAATCGTACAGGCAGATATCAACAAACCAATTACGTACCAGTTATTGAAAGAAGAAGGACCGGATCACAATAAGGCATTTTATGTGGAAGTTTTTATCGGCGATGTGGATTATGGAACCGGAAAAGGACGTACAAAAAAAGCAGCGGAGCAGCAGGCCGCATATCAGGCAATTCTAGCACTGAAAAAGAAATAGTGGAACAGGTGATATATGTATTTAAAAAGCATTGAAGTACAAGGGTTTAAATCATTTGCGAACAAGATAAAATTTGATTTTCACGAAGGAATCACGGGAATTGTAGGACCGAACGGAAGTGGAAAAAGTAATGTCGCAGATGCAGTCAGATGGGTTTTAGGTGAACAGAGAGCAAAACAGCTTCGAGGCGGTTCGATGCAGGATGTAATTTTTTCAGGAACAGAGAATCGCAAACCGCTTAGTTATGCCTCAGTTGCAATTACGCTTAATAATGAAGACCATAAACTTCCGGTTGATTATGAAGAAGTTACAGTAACGAGAAAATTATATCGTTCTGGGGAGAGTGAATATCTAATCAATGGGGCATCGTGCCGATTGAAGGATATTAATGAGATGTTCTATGATACAGGTATCGGTAAAGAAGGATACTCCATTATCGGGCAGGGACAGATTGATAAGATATTGAGCGGTAAGCCGGAAGAACGTCGAGAACTGTTTGACGAAGCTGCCGGAATCGTAAAATTTAAACGTCGTAAGAATCTGTCATTAAAAAAACTGGAAGAGGAAAGAATGAATTTGACTCGTGTTAATGATATTCTTTCCGAGCTTGAAAAGCAGATTGGACCATTGGAACGTCAGTCTCAGACTGCGAGAGAGTATTTGAAGAAAAAAGAAGCTCTGAAAACATTGGATATCAATATGTTCCTTCTGGAGACAGAACGAATTAAAGAACAATTGAGCCAGATTGAAGGACAGTTAAAAATTGCAGAGGAAGAACTGGAACAGGCTGAAGGCAATTACGAAAAAATGAAGGCGGAATACGAGTCTGTTGAAGAGCAGGTTGATATCATTGATGCAGCATTGGAAACGTCAAAAACACAATTAAATGAAACGAATTTATTGAAGCAGCAGCTTGAAGGTCAGATCAATGTTCTGAAGGAGCAGATCAATACAGTCCGTATGAATGATGAACACTATGAAAATCGTTTAAATACGATTTTCAAAGAAATTGAGTCCAGACAAGAACAAAAGGAAGCTCTGGAGAGTGAACGTCATAAGATTCGTCAGGAATTACAGCAAGAGTCTGTTCAAAACAACGATGCACAGCAGAAATTGACAGATATTCAGACAAAGATTGCCCGTGCGACAGATGAGATTGAGCGGCATAAACAGGAAATCATGGAGCTTTTGAATAATCGTGCATCTACAAAAGCACAGATTCAGCATTTTACTACAACAAAAAGCCAGATTACAACAAGAAGAGCTTCTTTGAATAAAGTAATCCTTGAGATTGCAAGTCAAGGGGCACAGAAGAATGCAGTACTTTCGGATTATGCAGAACAAAGAAAGAAGGTTCAAGCAGAGATAGCAGGCTATAATCATGTGATGCAAGAGCAGGAAGAGCAGATTTTAGCTTATCAAAATGAAATATCAAAAGTAGAGCAGGAATTACGTACAGAGCAGTCAAATTATCACAGAGAAGTTTCCAGGTTAGAATCATTAAAAAATATGACAGAGCGTTATGACGGATATGGCAACAGCATCAAGCGTGTGATGAACAATCGAGACCATGAGCCGGGATTGCTGGGTGTGGTAGCAGATATCGTCAAAGTAGATAAGGAATATGAGATCGCTGTTGAGACTGCACTTGGTGGAAGTATACAGAATATCGTAACAGATAATGAAGAAACTGCAAAACGGATGATTCAATTTTTAAAGAAAAATAAATTTGGAAGAGCAACATTTCTTCCGTTAACAAGTATGCATGGAGGAAATGGAATCCGAAATGAAGAAGCTTTGAGAGAACCGGGTGTGATTGGCTTGGCAAATACGCTGGTCCATGTTGAGAAAAAATACCAGATTCTTGCAGATCAGCTACTTGGAAAAACAGTTGTGGTAGATCATATCGACCATGGAATTGCGATTGCGAAAAAATACAGACAGTCACTTCGACTTGTGACATTGGAAGGAGATTTAATCAATCCAGGCGGTTCTATGACTGGTGGTGCATTTAAAAATTCAAGCAATCTCTTAAGCAGACGCCGTGAGATTGAAGAATTTGAAAAACATGTTGTTGTGATAAAAGACAAGATTCAGGAAATCGAAGAATCGGTGGCTGGAATAAAACAGAAGCGTGCAGCATGTTATGAAAAGATTGATTCTTTGAAGCAGAATGTTCAGGAGGCATTTGTAGTTGAAAATACACTTAAGATGAATATGGAACAGGTGCAGGAAAATCAGAGAGAGCTATTCCAAAGACAACAGCGTTATCAGTCAGAATTAGGTGATATTGAAAAAGAACTGGAAGAAATTCGTGACAACGAGGAGTCTATACAGATGGAATTAGAGACATCTGAAAATCTGGAAAAAGAGTTGAATGAGAAGATTGATATGATGCAGCAGACTTTAGAGACCGATAAGGTAAAAGAAAGTGAACAGCAGCATCTTTCAGAAAAAGTGCATCTTAATTTTGCAGGCTTGGAGCAAAAAGAAGCATTTGTACAGGAAAATATCAATCGTATTCAGGAAGAGATAAAACAGTTTGAAGAGGAACTGGAAGAGTTGAAACTGAATAAAGGAAATGCAGTTGAAGAAATTCAGGCAAAAGAAGAAGAAATTTCAGATTTGCAGAGAACGATTGAAGAGTCAAAAGATTTATTTGAGGAAATTCAGAAAGAAATTGAAGAAAAAACAAAACAGAGAGAAGAACTGAGCAATAAAAATAAAAGCTTTTTGGAAAAAAGAGAAGCATTGTCAAAACACATGTCAGATCTTGACAAAGAATGTTTCCGTCTGAACAGTCGAAAAGAGTCGTATGAAGAGGCTTCTGATAAGCAGATTAATTATATGTGGGAAGAATATGAGCTGACATATAATCGTGCGCTGGAGCTTCGTGACGAGAATATGACAGATTTGGCTTATATGAAACAGGCAATCCAAGGGTTGAAGAATGAGATTAAAAATCTTGGAAATGTAAATGTCAATGCGATTGAAGAATATAAGAGTGTGTCAGAGCGATATGAATTTTTGAAAACGCAGCATGATGATCTGGTAGCGGCAGAGGCATCTCTTGTAAAAATTATAGAGGAACTTGATATAGCAATGAGACAACAGTTCCAAGAACAGTTCGCACGTATCAGAACAGAATTTGACAGTGTGTTTAAACAGCTTTTTGGAGGTGGAAAAGGTACATTGGAGCTTATGGAAGATGAAGATGTACTTGAAGCCGGAATCCGAATCATTGCTCAGCCACCTGGCAAGAAATTACAGAATATGATGCAGTTATCAGGTGGAGAGAAAGCATTGACTGCGATTTCCTTATTATTTGCGATCCAGAATTTGAAGCCTTCACCGTTCTGTCTTCTGGATGAGATTGAGGCAGCACTTGACGATAGCAACGTAGACCGATATGCACAATATTTACATAAGCTGACAAAACATACACAGTTTATTGTAATCACGCATCGACGAGGAACCATGGCGGCGGCAGACCGTCTGTATGGTATTACAATGCAGGAGAAAGGTATTTCTACATTGGTTTCTGTTGATTTGGTAGAGGAGCAGTTAGAAAAAGAAAGAAAAGCATAATTGCGGGCAGATAAGCAATTACAAAAGGAGAGAAAAAATGGGAGAGAAAAAAGGTTTTTTTAGCAGACTGGTATCAGGTCTGACAAAAACAAGAGATAATATTGTGTCCGGAATGGACAGTATTTTTCATGGTTTTTCTCATATTGATGATGATTTCTATGAGGAATTAGAAGAAACATTGATCATGGGAGACCTCGGTGTGCACACAACAATGGAGATTATAGAAGATCTCAAAGAGAAGGTAAAAGAACAGCATATCAAAGAACCTATCGAATGTAGAGAATTATTGATCGATAGCATAAAAAAACAGATGGATGTAGGCGATACAGCTTATGAATTTGAAAACCGCCAGTCTGTAGTATTTGTGATTGGAGTCAATGGAGTAGGTAAAACTACGACGATTGGAAAGCTGGCAGGAAAATTCCATGCACAAGGGAAGAAAGTAATCCTTGGTGCGGCAGATACATTCCGTGCTGCAGCAGGAGAACAGCTTAAGGAATGGGCAAATCGTGCACAGGTAGAGATGATTGGTGGACAGGAAGGGTCTGATCCGGCAGCAGTTGTCTATGATGCAGTAGCAGCGGCAAAAGCAAGAAAAGCAGATATTTTGCTTTGTGATACAGCAGGACGTCTTCATAACAAAAAGAATCTGATGGAAGAATTGAAAAAAATCAATCGTGTGATAGATAGAGAATACCCGGATGCGTATCGTGAGACATTGGTTGTTCTGGATGCTACAACAGGGCAGAATGCATTAGCTCAGGCAAAAGAGTTTAATGAAGTTACAGATATTACAGGTGTTGTATTAACGAAGATGGACGGAACAGCAAAAGGCGGAATAGCAGTTGCAATCCAGTCAGAGCTTGGTATTCCGGTGAAATATATCGGCGTCGGAGAGTCGATTGATGATTTGCAGAAATTTAATGCAGATGAATTTGTAAATGCATTATTTTATACAAATGACAAAAAAGAATATACAGAAGATGAAGAGTAACAACGAATAAACATACATTTTTTTGTATATTATATAAAAAATAATTGACATCGAACTCGAGAGTTCTTATGATATAACATAAGAAACGGATAAAGTTTTTTAGAAAAAGCTGAAATAGAAGTCAAAACACAAAGAAAAAAGGTGAGCAGGATGAATGAATTAACATTAGAGAAGTTCGAGGAAGCAAGTGAAATAGTTACACGAGTTACAAACCCGACAAAATTGATAAAGAGTGATTATTTAAGTCAGCAGACAGGGGCAAAGGTGTATTTAAAACCAGAAAATATGCAGCATACAGGAGCATACAAATTACGTGGAGCTTATTACAAGATCAGTACATTGTCAGAAGAAGAACGTGCAAAAGGTCTGATTACAGCATCTGCGGGAAACCATGCACAGGGAGTTGCATATGCAGCAAAGGCATATGGATGTAAGGCGACGATTGTTATGCCTACAGTAACACCACTTATCAAGGTGAATCGTACAAAGAGCTATGGTGCGGAAGTAATTCTTCACGGAGATGTATATGACGATGCATGTGAGTATGCATATAAACTTGCAGAAGAACATGGGTATACATTTGTGCATCCATTTGATGATCTGGACGTTGCAACCGGACAGGGAACAATTGCTATGGAGATCATTCAGGAACTGCCTACTGTAGATTATATTCTTGCACCGATCGGTGGAGGCGGATTGATCACAGGTGTATCTACACTTGCAAAGATGCTCAATCCAAAGATTAAAGTCATTGGTGTAGAACCAGCCGGAGCTGCCAGTATGACAGCAGCGTTAAAAGCCGGAGAAGTAGTAGAACTTGACAGTGCGAATACAATTGCAGATGGTACAGCAGTAAAAGCAGTAGGACATCAGAATCTGCCATATGTACGAGAGAATGTTGATGAAGTATTGCTGGTAGAAGATGATGAGTTAATTGGTGCATTTTTGGATATCGTCGAAAATCACAAGATGATCGTCGAAAATTCTGGCCTTTTGAGTGTCGCAGCATTGAAACAGCTTGATTGCAAAGGCAAAAAGGTTGTATGTATCTTAAGTGGCGGTAACATGGATGTGATTACAATGTCATCTATCGTACAGCATGGATTGATTCAGAGAGATCGTATTTTCTCAGTATCTGTATTACTTCCGGATAAGCCGGGTGAGTTGCAGAGAGTTGCATCTGTTATCGCAGAACAAAAAGGTAATATTATCAAACTTGAGCACAATCAGTTTGTAAGTACAAATAGAAATGCGGCAGTAGAGCTTAGAATTACGATGGAAGCGTTTGGAACAGAGCATAAGCATCAGATACTTGCAGCACTTGAAGAAAATGGATTGAAACCAAAAACAATCAGTGCGAAATTGTATTAGTGATAATAAAAAGCAAAAAAAGAAAAGGTCCGGAAACCTTTTCTTTTTTTGCTTTTATCGTTTGATATTGTGTTTTTCTAATAAAGTATGGATTTTGTCTGTTGGATTCAGTACGTTGCCGATTGTAACATCATGATTCAATGAATCAATGATCAATGCCAGGAATTTACTCATATCTGCAGTTACGAAATATGGCTTTTCATTTACAATAGAAGGCAGATAAGTTAAGTTGGTTGTGATTACTTTGGTGATATATCCTTTTTCATAATAATCATCAAATTTATCAAATCCTTCTGTGAACAGACCAAATGTTGTACATACAAATACACGTCCGGCACCACGTTCTTTTAATTTCTTTGCAACATCAAGCATACTTTCTCCGGAAGAAATCATATCGTCTACGATGATGACATCTTTTCCTGTCACATCGTCTCCCAAAAATTCGTGGGCAACGATTGGATTCTTACCATTTACAATAGTAGAGTAGTCACGACGTTTATAGAACATACCCATATCTACGCCAAGGACATTTGAAAAGTATACAGCACGATGCATAGCACCTTCATCCGGGCTGATGATCATCAGATGTTCTTTGTCGACAATAAGATCAGGAACTGCTTTGAAAAGTGCTTTCATAAACTGATACGGAGGATCAAAACTATCGAATCCGCTCAAAGGAATCGCATTCTGTACTCGTGGGTCATGTGCATCAAAAGTGATGATGTTTTCAACACCCATTGCAGTTAATTCTTCTAATGCAAGTGCACAATCCAGAGATTCTCTCTTGGTACGTTTGTGCTGACGGCTTTCGTAAAGGAATGGCATGATAACGTTGATACGATGTGCCTTTCCGGTTGCGGCAGAGATGATACGTTTCAGATCCTGATAGTGATCATCTGGAGACATGTGATTGAGATGTCCATTTACAGAATAAGTCAGGCTGTAGTTGCAGACATCAGTCATGATAAACAGATCCGTTCCGCGGATGGTTTCTTTTAAAATACCTTTCGCTTCTCCGCTTCCGAAACGTGGACAACTACAATCTACGAGATAGCTGTTTGATTTGTAATTTGCATAGAGTGGAGAGTTTGTGATCTCGTTAATGGTGTCCTTTCGAAAAGATACAAGATAGTCATTGACCTTCTGACCAAGGTCCTTACAGCTTTCCATTGCAACCAGCTTCATCGGTGCAGCAGGAAGTGTTTTTTCCAATGCTTCAATATTGTTTGACATGATTTTCTCCTAAGTATTATTTTCATGATTGTGCGGTGTATGAATACGTCATCATACACAGATACAATATCGTTATATCATTTTTTATATAGAAATTCAAGTGACTCAACCTTATCTTTACTAAATTTGCGGATTATGTTAAAATAACATGGTATATTGCGGAAATTATGTCGATATGAAAGAGGTTTAATTATATGAAACATAAACATGTCATCAGCACAGTGCACCCTGGCAGTATTGCTGAAGAGATGGGAATCGAACCAGGGGATAGATTGTTGACGATGAATGGAAATGAAATCGAAGACATTTTTGATTATCGCTATTACATGGAAGATGAGCTTGTTGTTCTGCTTATAGAGAAGGAAAATGGAGAACAATGGGAATTAGAGATTAAAAAAGAAGAATTGGAAGATTTGGGAATGGATTTTGAACAGGGACTGATGGATGAATATCGTTCCTGTCATAATAAATGCATTTTCTGCTTTATCGATCAGATGCCTCCGGGAATGAGAGAGACACTTTATTTTAAAGATGATGATTCCAGACTCTCATTTTTGCAGGGAAATTATGTGACACTTACAAATATGAGCGAGCATGATATGCAAAGAATTGTGAAGTACCATCTGGAGCCAATCAATATTTCCTTTCAGACGACCAACCCGGAACTTAGATGCAGGATGCTGCACAATCGTTTTGCAGGAGATGCTTTAAAGAAGGTTGATATTTTATATCAGGCAGGCATTGAGATGAATGGTCAGATTGTACTGTGTAAGGGCTTTAATGACGGAGAAGAGTTGGAGAGAAGTATTCGCGACCTGACAAAATACCTGCCATTTTTAAGAAGTGTTTCTGTCGTTCCGGTAGGACTTAGCAAATACCGTGATGGACTTGAGCCACTCGAACCATTTACAAAGGAAGATGCGAATCAGGTGTTGGATATTATTTATAAATGGAGAGAGAAGGTTTATCCGGAATATGGAATTCATTTTATCCACGCCAGTGATGAATGGTATATTCTTGCAGAGCGGGAGCTTCCGGATGAAGAACAATATGACGGATATCTTCAGCTTGAGAATGGAGTTGGAATGCTTCGACTGCTCCATGATGAGTTCATGGAAGCACTGGAGAAAGAAAAAGGGGATGACAAAGAACGTGTGATGTCTATGGCAACGGGGCGTCTGGCTTATCCGTATCTGTTGCGTCTTGTACAGGCGATGAAGGACAAGTTCCCGAATGTTCATGTAAATGTTGTCCCAATCAGAAATGATTTCTTTGGTGAATTAATCACGGTGTCCGGACTGATTACCGGACAGGATTTGATGAGCCAGATGAAAGTACAGATGCAGGGAGAACGATTATTGATCCCATGCAATATGCTGCGTATAGATGAGGATGTATTTTTGGATGATTATACGACAGATGATGTAGAGAAAACTTTACAAGTAAAGTTGAATATTGTAAAATCAAGCGGACAAGATTTGCTTGATGCAATATTGGAAAAATAAACACATAAAAAAGTAACTGATAAATAGAGAATATAAGAAAGGTAGATACAAAGATGAGTAAACCAGTGGTAGCAATTGTAGGAAGACCTAACGTAGGAAAGTCTACATTATTTAACGTACTGGCGGGGGAGATGATCTCCATCGTCAAAGATACACCGGGAGTAACAAGAGACCGTATTTATGCGGATGTTTCCTGGTTGGATAAAGAATTTACAATGATCGATACAGGCGGTATTGAGCCGGACAGCAGAGATGTCATTTTATCACAGATGAGAGAACAGGCGCAGATTGCCATTGATACAGCAGATGTGATTGTATTTATTACAGATGTAAAACAAGGACTTCAGGATTCGGATTCAAAGGTTGCAGATATGCTTCGTCGTTCCGGAAAACCAATCGTACTTGTTGTAAATAAAGTAGATAATTTTGATAAATACATGGCAGATGTGTACGAGTTCTATAATCTTGGAATCGGAGATCCAATTCCAATCTCGGCTGCATCCAGACTTGGATTGGGAGATATGCTCGATGTTGTGATTTCACATTTCCCGGAAGGTGCAGGAGAAGAAGAGGAAGATGAACGTCCTCGTATCGCCATCGTAGGGAAACCAAACGTAGGAAAATCTTCGATCATTAATAAATTGTTGGGAGAGAACCGCGTGATTGTATCTAATATTGCAGGTACGACAAGAGATGCCATTGACACAGCAATCAAGCATAATGACAAGGAATATGTTTTTATTGATACAGCGGGACTTCGCCGTAAGAATAAGATAAAAGAAGAACTGGAGCGTTACAGTATTATCCGTACAGTAACAGCAGTGGAGCGTGCAGATGTGGTCTTGATGGTGATCGATGCAACAGAAGGTGTAACAGAGCAGGATGCAAAGATTGCCGGAATTGCACATGAACGAGGCAAGGGTGTCATCATTGTGGTGAATAAATGGGATGCCATTGAGAAAAATGACAAGACAATGCGTGAATATGAGAATAAGATCCGTCAGGTATTGTCATACATGCCATACGCAGAAATTATGTATGTATCTGCTATGACAGGACAGCGTTTGAATAAATTATATGATATGATCGATATGGTTATTGAGAATCAGACCCTCCGCGTTGCGACAGGAGTTTTGAATGAGATCATGACAGAGGCAGTTGCTATGCAGCAGCCACCTTCAGATAAGGGAAAACGTCTGAAACTTTACTATATTACGCAGGTAGCGGTTAAACCACCATCATTTGTAATTTTTGTAAATGATAAGCAGCTGATGCATTTTTCATATACAAGATATTTGGAAAACAAGATTCGAGAAGCTTTTGGATTCAGAGGAACTTCATTAAAGTTCTTTATCAGAGAGAGAAAGGAAAAGGATCAGTAGAAGATGGAACGTATCATCTGTTTAGTAATTGGATATATTTTTGGCTTGTTTCAGACAGGTTATATTGTTGGAAAACTGCATCATATTGATATCAGACAGCAGGGCAGCGGAAACGCCGGCTCAACAAATGCAGTTCGTGTAATGGGATGGAAAGCCGGTTTGTGTACATTTGCAGGAGATGTGCTGAAATGCGTATTAGCGATATGTCTTACGCGATATATTTACCGTGACACAGCGTATGCACCGATGCTGGCAATGTACGCAGGGGTAGGTGCAACCCTGGGTCATAATTTCCCATTTTATTTGAAGTTTAAAGGTGGAAAAGGAATTGCTGTACTGGCAGGACTGGTAGTTGCAACGCATCCGGTTTTGGTACCGATTCCACTGGCATGTTTTTTAATCGCATCAATTTTAACACGCTATGTGTCGCTAGGCTCTCTATTGGCGGCAACGACATTTTTTATGGAAATCATTCTTTACGGAGAGATGGGCGGTCTTGGAATGAGCTTAAATTATCGTATTGAGACTTATGTGCTTGCGTGTGTCATTATGGTGCTTGCATGGTTTAGACATAAAGAAAATATCAAACGTCTGATAGCTGGAACAGAAAATAGATTCGGTTCAAAAAAATAAGAGAAAGGGGTGTTTGATGTGGCAAACGTAGGAGTAATCGGAGCAGGAAGCTGGGGTACAGCATTATCGGTACTTTTGGATGACAATGGGCATCAGGTGACAATCTGGTCGATCGATCCGGAAGAGGTGAAGATGTTGAATGAGCAGCGTGAACATGCTAAAAAATTGCCGGGAGTGAAGTTGTCCGATAAGATGGTGATCACAGGAAATCTTCAGGAAGCAATTAAAGGAAAAGATTTTCTTGTATTGGCAGTACCATCTCCATTTACAAGAGCAACGGCAAAGAAGATGTGCCCGTATGTTGCAGAGGGGCAGAAAATCGTAGATGTTGCAAAAGGTATTGAAGAGAGTACATTGAAGACATTGTCTCAACAGATAGAGGAAGAGATTCCTCAGGCAGATGTGGCAGTGCTTTCAGGACCAAGTCATGCAGAGGAAGTTGGAAGAAAATTACCAACGACATGCGTGATTGGAGCAAAGACAAAGAAGACAGCAGAATATCTTCAGAAGGCTTTTATCAGTCCGGTATTTCGTGTTTATATCAGCCCGGATATTTTGGGAATCGAGCTTGGCGGTTCACTTAAGAATGTAATTGCACTGGCAGCTGGCATGGCTGACGGACTGGGTTATGGAGACAATACAAAAGCCGCACTTATCACACGTGGTATCGCAGAGATTGCAAGACTTGGTATGAAGATGGGGGGAAAACTGGAAACATTTACAGGGCTTACAGGAATTGGAGATTTAATTGTAACCTGTGCAAGTGTACACAGCCGTAACCGTAAAGCCGGATATCTTATGGGGCAGGGAAAATCCATGCAAGAGGCAATGGATGAAGTTCAAATGGTAGTAGAAGGCGTTTATTCTGCAAAAGCAGCAGCAAGGCTTGCTGAAAAATATGATGTATCTATGCCAATCGTAACAGCGGTCAATCAGATTTTGTTTGAAGGTAAGAAAGCGCGTGATGCAGTAAATGAGTTGATGCTCAGAGAATCTAAAAACGAACATGCATCACTGCCATGGCCGGATGAAGTATAATAGAATATTGAGTTTGGATTAAAAGAAAACAAACGTATAAACCCCTCTTGGTCTGCATACATTGGTATCAGCAGAACAAGGGGGTATTTTTATGGATTCATTTCAGTTATACAAAGATATGCAGACAAGAACTAACGGGGAGATTTATATCGGAGTAGTAGGACCGGTTCGGACAGGCAAGTCGACATTTATCAAAAGATTTATGGATTTGCTGGTGCTTCCTAATATAACAGATGAGCATGACAGGAAGAGAACGCAGGATGAACTTCCACAATCGGCATCCGGTACAATGATTATGACAACAGAACCGAAATTTATTCCAAAAGATGCGGCACAATTAAAGCTGGGAGAAGATGTAAATATAAAAGTAAGACTGATTGATTGTGTTGGATTTATGGTAGATGGAGCAATCGGACATATTGAACATGATGTTGAACGACAGGTGAAGACACCATGGTTTGATACAGAAATTCCGTTTACAAAAGCAGCAGCAATAGGGACACAGAAAGTGATACGCGATCATTCAACGATAGGTCTGGTTGTCACAACAGATGGAAGTATCGGAGAAATTCCAAGACAAAATTATGTGGCAGCAGAAGAACAGACGATACAAGAATTGAAAAGTATAGGAAAACCATTTTTAATTGTACTAAATTGTAAAAAACCATATTCTGAGGAAGCACAGGGTTTGAAGCAGGAGCTTGAGAAAAAGTATAAGACAACCGTGATGACTGTGAACTGCGAACAATTAAAAATGGAAGATATTAATCAGATGATTCAACAGCTTTTATATGAATTTCCAATATCGGAGGTTGAATTTTTTATTCCCAAATGGGTAGAAATGTTGTCGAGGGAGCATGTAATCAAACAAGATCTTTTGAAAGTAGTGAAAAAAATTTTAGATGAACTTGTGGATATCAGAAGTGCCGGATTAATAGAAGAAAAAACAGACAGTCCCTACATAGAGAAAGTTCGGGTGGATAAGATCGAGATGGATACAGGGAAGGTTTGTGTTCAGTTAGAGTTTGACATGCAATATTATTATCAAGTATTGAGTGAACTGACGGGTACATCTATCCAGGGAGAATATGAATTGATATCTGTTTTAAAATCTTTATCCGCAATGAAAGAAGAATATGTTCAGATAAAAGATGCATTTGCGGATGTGAAACGAAAAGGTTATGGAGTTGTCAGTCCAAAACGAGACGAAATCGTGTTGGATGAACCAACAATCATAAAGCAGGGAAATAAATTTGGTGTGAAAATCCATTCAGAGGCACCTTCTATTCATATGATCAGGGCAAATATTGCAACTGAGATTGCTCCGATTGTTGGGAGTGAAAAACAGGCGGAAGATCTGGTACAATATATTAAAGCAGAAAGCCAGACAGAAGAAGGTGTCTGGGCAACAAATATTTTCGGAAAATCCGTAGAAGAATTAGTGATAGACGGGATTCAGAGTAAGCTTGTAAAAATTAATGAAGAAAGCCAGGTGAAGCTGCAGGATACGATGCAAAAGATTGTAAATGACAGCAATGGAGGTCTTGTTTGTATTATTATTTAAGAGTATAATAAAAATAACTGCGTAAGTGATAAAAAATGAGATATTGCAAAGGTAAAGAATTTGAGAGACTACTGACAAATATTATGAAAAAGACGAGGATGGAAGATGAATACAAGAATATATAATGCAAGAATTTTAACAATGGAAGAAGGAAAGCCTGCATTTTTTGGGGAAGTGTGGATTGAGGGGGATACCATTGTTTATGCAGGACCAAAAGGAAAAGAAACGGATATCGTTTGGGATAAAGAGATTGATGCAAAGGGCAATTTAATCATGCCAGGATTTAAAAATGCACATACACATACAGCAATGACATTTTTACGTTCTTATGCTGATGATATGAAATTAGATGAGTGGCTGAATAAACAGGTATTTCCAAATGAAGCAAAGCTGGATGGAGAAGCTGTATACTGGTTTACGAAGTTAGGAATCATGGAATATCTGACAAGCGGAATCACTGCAGCATATGATATGTATTTCTTTGTAGATGACGGAGCACGTTCAGCCAGAGATTGTGGATTCCGCTATACATTCTGTGATAGTACAAATGATTTTGGCGGAACAGCAGAGCGCATGGAAAAAGATTATATTCGTTTGAATGAAGATCCATCACGCATGATCAGCCATCGTCTTGGCTTCCATGCAGAGTATACAACAAAGAAAGAGCTGATGGAGGATATTGCCCAGCTTGCACATAAATATCAGGCACCGGTCAGTGTACATTGTTCGGAGACAAGAAAAGAAGTAGAGGGTTGTCGTGCCCACAGTGGTATGACACCGGTTGCCTATATGGATTCACTGGGACTGTTTAATTATGGAGGAACCATATTCCATGGTGTGCATTTGGATGAAGCAGATTATGATATTTTGAAAAAACGTGGTATGTATGTAGTAACAAACCCGGCGTCAAACTTGAAACTGGCAAGTGGTATCGCACCGATTAATCGTTATCTGAAAGAAGGAATCCCGGTTGCTATAGGAACAGACGGACCTGCAAGTAATAATTGTCTTGATATGTTTAGAGAGATGTTTCTTGTGACAGGGCTTCAGAAGGTCGTGTGTGATGATCCGGAAGCAGTACCGGCAATGGAAGTTTTGAAGATGGCTACGGTAAATGGAGCACATGCTATGGGACTTAATGAATGTGATACTTTGAGCGAAGGAAAAAAAGCAGATCTGATTATGATTGATCTCAAACAGCCGAATATGCAGCCAATTCAGAATACAGAGAAGAATCTTGTATATGCAGGAAGCAAGCAGAATGTCAAGATGACAATGGTTGCGGGTAAAGTATTATATCAGAATGGAGAATTTTATCTTGATTGTCCGGCAGAAGAAGTTTATGAAAAGGCAAATTCATTGGCAAGAAAGATATTAGATTAGAAAATAAAAAGTAAAAAGTAAAGGACAGCTTTGAGAAAGAAAAACATAAGCTGTCTTTATGGCAAACGCAGGGGATATAAATAGAAAGGGGTACACAAGAAGTGAAGGCAGCAGTATTTACAATAAATACAAGAGCATATGAACAGAAAAAAAGCAGCAAGACAGGTGCTGCATTGAAAACAACACTAGAACAGATCGGCTTTGAAGTAAAAGAAGGTGTGCTTCCGGAAGACAAAACAGTAGTGGCAGCTGTAATGAAGCAGCTGGCAGATTCAGAAGCAGTACAGCTGATTATTACAACAGGTGCGGTTGGATATTTGAAAAAAGATTGCGCGCCGGATGCACTGATGGAAGTGGCAGATCGTTTACTTCCGGGGATTCCAGAGGCAATCCGGGCATATAATATCCGATATACGAAGAAAGTAATATTGGATCGCGGAACAGCCGGAATCCGTAATAAAACAATTATAGTAAATCTTCATGAAGGACAAAAATCAGCAAAAGAAAGTCTGGAATATATTATAATGGAATTGGTACAGGCATTGGAGACAATGAATGCGTAGTGAAAACTGAAAAGGGAGACATATAGCAGATGCATATAAAACTATATACAGATGGTGCTGCAAGAGGAAATCCAGATGGACCTGGAGGATATGGTGCAGTACTGGAGTACGTGGATACAAAAGGACAGCTGCATATAAAGGAGCTGTCACAAGGATATAAGAAGACGACAAATAACAGAATGGAATTAATGGCTGTAATTTCCGGATTAGAGGCGTTAAATCGTCCGTGTCAGGTGGATGTGTATTCCGATTCTAAATATGTTGTAGATGCGTTTAATCAGCATTGGGTGGATTCGTGGATCAAAAAGAACTGGAAACGAGGAAAAAATGAACCAGTTAAGAATGTAGATTTGTGGAAGCGCCTTATGGCAGTGAAAGCAAGGCATGATGTGACATTTCATTGGGTTAAAGGACACGATGGACATCCACAGAATGAACGATGTGATGAGCTTGCAACAACAGCAGCAGATGGGAATGCATTGATTGTGGATGAAGGACTGGACTTTTAGGGAAAATCATGGTACAATTTTTAACTGTGTTAAGTAGGACAGACAATCGCGGCTGCGGGAATCGAAAGATTGCAGACGAGGAAAGTCCGGGCTTCACAGGGCAGGATGCCGGATAACGTCCGGTAGAGGTGACTCTAAGGAAAGTGCAACAGAAATAAACCGCATATGTATTCACATATGTAAGGGTGGAAAGGCAGTGTAAGAGACTACCGCCTCGCTGGTAACAGAGAGGGCACATGTAAACCCCATCCGAAGCAAGACCGGATAAAAGCAATGTGGCTGCCCGTCACGCTTTAGGTAGGTCGCTCGAGCCTGTTGGTGACAACAGGCCTAGATAGATGATTGTTCAACGACATAACCCGGCTCATCGTCTTGCTTAACACATTGAAACAATTGGCATAAAACACAGTGAGACAACATAAGGAGATATCAACATGGGAATGAGAATAAATGCGGAGCTTCCGTTACCGGCTGATTTGAAGGCAGAATATCCGCTTTCAGACAAGATTATTAAGATTAAAGAAAAAAGAGATGCTGAGATTCGAGATATATTTACAGGCAAGTCCGATAAATTTATTGTAATTGTAGGACCATGTTCAGCAGATAATGAAGATGCAGTCTGCGAGTATGTGAATCGTCTTGCGAGAGTGAATGAAAAAGTTTCAGATCGTCTTATGATCATTCCTAGAATTTATACAAATAAACCTAGAACAACCGGAGAAGGATATAAAGGTATGCTTCATCAACCAGACCCAGATAAGGCACCGGATTTACTGGCCGGAATTATTGCGATTCGCAAGATGCATATCCGTGCCATTGAAGAGACAGGACTGACAGCGGCTGATGAGATGCTCTATCCTGAAAATAGAAGCTATCTGGATGATATTTTGTCATATGAAGCAATTGGAGCTCGTTCAGTGGAGAACCAGCAGCATCGTCTTACAGCGAGTGGGATGAATATTCCAATCGGAATGAAGAATCCGACAAGCGGTGACTTCCTTGTTATGTTGAATTCCGTAATAGCGGCACAGCATTCTCATTCATTTATTTACCGAGGTATGGATGTGACTACAGATGGTAATGATCTTGCCCATGTGATTTTGCGCGGTGGCGTAGATAAGTATGGTACATGCAATCCAAATTATCATTATGAAGATTTGGTTCGTCTGCTTTCATTGTACCAGAAAATGGAATTGAAAAATCCGGCAGCGATCATTGATGCGAACCATTCAAATTCTAACAAGAAGTTTAAAGAACAGATTCGTATTACAAGTGAGGTACTTCACAGCAGAAGCTATAATCCAGAGCTTAAAAAACTGATAAAAGGTGTAATGATCGAAAGTTATCTGGAAGAAGGAAATCAGAAGATATGTCCGGATATGATTTATGGTAAATCTATTACAGATCCATGTCTTGGATGGGAAGATACAGAACGCTTGATTTATGAAATTGCAGAAAAGTGTTAAAAAATAAGGCTTTCGCTTTACGATGGATGTTCGTAAAGCGAAAGCCTTTTTAGTTATCATACATTCTAAAAAAGGTCCGAAGGACCTTTTTTTAGTTTTTACGATGATATTTCTCTTCGCAATATTTACAACGATAAACCTGGTTTTCTTCGTCTGTAAGTACGAAGATATGATCCAGTCCCTGCTCGATAGAAGTGATACAACGAGGGTTTTTACAACGAATCACATTTTTGATTTCTTTTGGAAGTTTGAGAAGTTTTTTCTCAACGATTTCTTCGTTCTGGATGATATTGATCGTAATATTGTGATCAATGAATCCTAAAATATCAAGATCAATGAAGTCAATTGGGCATTCAATTTTCATGATATCTTTTCTTCCCATTTTACTGCTTTTTGCATTTTTGATGATTGCAACACAGCAATCCAGTTTATCAAGGTGAAGGTATTTGTAAATTTCCATACTCTTTCCAGCTTCGATATGATCCAGAACAAATCCTTCTGAGATTTTTCCAACTGATAATGTATTTTGCATAATAATCTTTATTCCTTTCCAAAATTCAAGTGTTTTAAACTTAGTCTACATGAATATCCAGCAGTGTAAGGATCAATGCCATACGGACATATACACCATACTGTACCTGACGGAAATATGCAGCACGTGGGTCATCATCAACTTCAACAGAAATCTCGTTAACACGTGGAAGTGGATGAAGAATGTACATATCTTCAGGAGCAAGTTCCATTTTCTTTTTGTCAAGAATATAGAAGTCTTTCATACGAACATAATCTTCTTCGTTGAAGAAACGCTCTTTCTGTACACGAGTCATGTATAAAATATCAAGTTCAGGAAGACCATCTTCCAGACGGACAACTTCTTTATAAGGAATGTTCATTTTGTCAAGTACATCATGACGAACATAGTCAGGAAGTCGTAATTCTTCTGGTGAAATAAGTACAAATTTGATTCCAGGGTAACGAACCAGAGCGTGAATCAGAGAGTGTACAGTACGACCAAATTTCAAGTCTCCGCAAAGACCGATTGTCATGTTGTCCAGACGGCCCTTAACATTACGGATTGTTAAAAGGTCAGTAAGTGTCTGTGTAGGATGCTCGTGTCCACCATCACCTGCATTGATCACAGGAATTGTAGAGTGCTGGCATGCAACCATAGGAGCACCTTCTTTTGGATGACGCATTGCACAAATATCTGCATAGCATGAAATTGTGCGAATTGTGTCAGATACGCTTTCACCTTTAGCAGCAGAGCTTGAATTAGCAGAAGAGAATCCCATAATATTTCCACCAAGATTCAGCATTGCAGCTTCATGGCTAAGACGTGTACGTGTACTTGGCTCATAGAAAAGAGTTGCAAGTTTTTTTCCGTCACAGGCATGTGCGTATTTCTTTGGATTCTTCTCGATATCCTGTGCAAGATCAAGAAGTGTGTCAAGTTCTTCAACAGAGAAGTCTAAAGGACTCATCAGATGTCTCATATTTGTATACCTCCTAGTATGTTCAATGACATATATTTCTTATTTATATTGAAGCAAAACGTCAACAGTCTTACGTTTTGGTGCTTCCGGTTCGATATCAGGATAACCGATTGCAATGAGAGCAGCAAGTTCCTGATCTTCTGGGAGTTCAATGAGTTTACTTATCTCATCTTCATCAAACATTCCCATAATAACAGTGCCTAACCCCTGTTCCTTTGCTGCAAGACAAAATGTCTGGCAGGCAACTCCGGCATCAAACATCTGCCAGCGATCTCCTTTTTTGGAAGAATAAGAACCATCACGTTCGAATCCACAGCGTCCCTTTATGTAGCTTACGGCGATCAACATAGGAATCTGATTTATAATCTTAGCATTATAATCAGGCACATGGCATTTGGCTATTGTGCTTAAAATGGATTGATCTTCAATTGCAATAAAACGGGTAATCTGTGTATTTTTCCAAGAAGGGGAAAAAGAAGTTGTGGAAACAATAGAATCAATAATAGAATGGTCAATCGCGTTTGGTTTGTATTTTCGAATACTTCTTCTGCTTTTGATACATTCAATGACGTTCATAATGCTACCTCCTATCAAATATTCTAAATAATAATATAACACATTCTGGTTATTTTCAACACATTTTCACATAGATTTTGTAAAAAAAATATGATATCATGATTACTGTTCAATTTTGCGTCGATTATTGGGAAATTGCCGCGAAAGATGGAAAGGAGAAAGACTATGGCAACACTGGAAGAATTGCGAGTACAGTTAGATGGAATAGATAATGAGATCGCCCGGCTTTTCGAAGAACGTATGAAAGTATGTGGTGAAGTTGGTGAATATAAGATCCAGAGTGGGAAGAAGGTTCTGGACAGACAAAGAGAGAATAATAAGCTTGCTGATGTGGCATCAAAAGTACACGGTGAGTTTAATAAAAAGGGGATTCAGGAGCTTTATACGCAGCTAATGTCGATGAGCCGTAAGCTTCAGTATCAGAAACTGGTAGAGGCAGGAGCATTGGGAAGACTTCCATTTATTGCTATTGAATCTTTAGAAAAAGAAAAAGCAAGAGTTGTATTTCAGGGCGTAGAAGGAGCTTATGGACAAGCTGCAATGTTTAATTATTTTGGAGAGTCCTGTAATGGCTTTCATGTGCATACATTTCGTGATGCAATGGAAGCTATTGAAGAAGGTTCGGCAGATTATGCTGTACTTCCGATTGAAAATTCATCTGCAGGGGCAGTGAATGAGATGTACGATCTCCTTGATGAGTTCGAGAATTATATTGTTGCAGAGACGATCATTCCAATCACACATACATTGGCAGGCATTCCCGGAACGAAATTAGAGGAAGTAAAATGTGTTTACTCTAAGGCAGAAGCACTCATGCAGACAACACATTTTCTTGATGAGCATGCTGACTGGCAGCGTATCAGTGTTGTGAACACTGCAGTTGCAGCGGCAAAAGTAGCAGCAGAACAGAACAAAGAACAGGCAGCGGTATGCAGTGCTTATGCGGCTAAATTACAAGGATTGGAAATACTGGCAGACAATATCAATGATGAAAAAAATAATTCAACCCGTTTCGTAATTGTAACCAACCAGAAAGTATATTTGAAAGATGCGAATAAGATCAGTATAAGTTTTGAGCTGCCTCATGAGAGCGGTTCACTCTATCGTATCCTGTCTCATTTCATTTATAATGATCTGAATATGACAAAGATTGAGTCCAGACCAATCGAAGGAAGAAACTGGGAATATCGTTTCTTTGTAGATTTTGAGGGAAATATGGAACAGCCGGCAGTGAAGAATGCGCTTCGTGGGCTTCGCGAAGAAACAAGAAATCTGAATATATTAGGAAATTACTAAAAACAAAAAGTAGAATGTATTTGGAAAATTATTAAGAAATAAGAAACTTGAATGTGATGGCAATTATTTAATAGAAAGAAGGAATTACAATGCATACAAATGAATTGATGCTGTACAAAAACATGGAATATGGAGAGATTCTTCAAGACATGACATTTTTGATGGAGAACTATAACAATGAATACTATAATAGAGAAGACTTGAGAAGTTTATTGTTCGAGTGCATTAACGAACTGTTAGAAATTTCGGTCAGTCATGGATTTGAAGGAAACCTATGGCATACATACCTGACATTTCTTTTATCAAATGATGAGAACGCCTATAGCACCTCCTGTGAAATTGTAGGACCTGTAGAAGGCAGCATCAATCAAATTGCCATGCATGATTTTAAAGTGTTCAAGGAATTGTTTGATTATGATTTTGAACCATTAATGAAAGAGCTGGATGCAGAAAGCTTTGCTGTTTTATTGAATTATACCAATGTAAATGAAGGAAGCAAAGTATTTAATAAACGTATTCGTGACAGAATCTGTAACTTGAGTAAATCATTAGGAGAGGCAGAATCAGTTGAGTTGTTTGGAAAACGCCTGACACAATTTTACAAAGAATTCGGAGTCGGAAAATTAGGACTTCATAAGGCTTTCCGTATTGAGCATCTGGAAGGAGAAAACGCAGAGATTGTTCCAATCACCAATATTGCACATGTACATTTGGATGACCTTGTAGGTTATGAAATTGCAAAAAAGAAATTGATCGATAATACAAAAGCATTTGTAGAAGGAAGAAAAGCAAATAACTGTCTGTTGTATGGAGATGCAGGAACTGGAAAATCATCTTCTATCAAAGCAATTTTAAATCAGTATTACGACCAGGGATTGCGTATCATTGAAGTTTACAAGCATCAGTTTAAAGATTTGAATGACATAATCGCACAGATTAAAAACCGCAATTATAAATTTATTATTTACATGGATGATCTCTCATTTGAAGAATTTGAGATTGAATATAAATATTTGAAAGCCGTTATTGAAGGTGGATTAGAGAAAAAGCCAAACAACGTGCTGATTTATGCGACATCAAACCGTCGTCATTTAATCAGAGAAACGTTTAAGGATAAACAGGATCGTGATGAAGATATGCATACAAATGACACGGTTCAGGAAAAATTATCTTTAGTAGCAAGATTCGGAGTGACAATTTATTATGGAGCACCGACAAAGAAAGAGTTCCAGCAGATTGTAAAAGAGCTGGCAAAAGCAAATCAGATTCAGATGCCGGAAGAAGAGCTGTTGCTTGAAGCAAATAAGTGGGAGCTTGCTCACGGCGGATTATCCGGAAGAACAGCACAGCAATTTATCGATTTTTTGCTGGGTCAGAATGCATAAAGAAGAGGATGATGGAGCACAAAAGCTTCGTCATCCTCTTTTTATAATCTCAATCTATTCTACAAGCTGGATTCCGGAAATATCGCTGTCGATGATCAGTGAATAATTCGTGTAATATACAACAAATCCTGGCTTTCCTCCACGTGGCTTTTTCACGTGCTTTTTCTCAACATAGTCAATCTCAATCTTGTCTTTATCCTTCATACTGGAGTAGTAAGCGGCAAGCTTTCCGGCTTCTTCAAATGTGCGGTCCGGAAGCTCGTCTCCGTTAGTCTTAACGATAACGTGGGAGCCAGGAGCCTGTTTTGCATGGAACCACCAGTCATTGCCGACAGCAAAATGAAATGTAAGTTCTTCATTTTGAAAATTATTCTTTCCAACATACATATGATATCCATCACTGGAAATATAATGCAGAGGCTGACTTTTAATCTTAATTTTCTTTTTCGTGAATTTGCGGCGCATATATCCGGCATCAATCAATTCTTCCTTGACCTGGGCAAGATCGTCCTCGGTCTGTGCGATGAAAAGTGCATTCTGTACAGATTCCAGATAATCAATATCCTCTTTGGTTTCTTCAATTAAGCGAGAGAGTGCTTCGAAGGTACGTTTCTGTTTGTTATACTTGTCAAAATAACGCTGTGCATTTTCCTGCGGTGTCTTTGTTGGATCAAGCGGGATTGTTACCATCTCATTTGTATAGTAATTAAGTGCGTCTAACTTTTTCGCATCCGGTTCAAGGTTATAACCATAAGTATGAATCAGCTCTCCGTATACTTTGAACTTATCACGATTTTCGGTATCTTTAAGCTGGCGTACCTGTAAATCATATTTCTTTCTCGTACGTTCAAGAGCCGTCTGGACTACATGACGAAGGTCTGTAGATTTTTGACGGATTCTTGTGATCGCATTTCGAGAAGAATAGTATAAATCCAGCACTTCAGAAATAGATTCAAAGTCCTTGCGGGTATAATTTGAAAAATGCGACAGTGGTAGTGAAGAAAACTCTTTTGGTTCATTCCCATTATAATAAATAGCCGGTTTAAAATCCCCCTCGGAAATAGCAGAAAAATAAATTGTAAACTGGTTATACAAATGCAGCTTGATATCTTCAGATAATTCCTTAGGAGTAATAGAAGAATCAATTCCGGATAAATAGCAAATCTCTTCCGCAACAACAGGACTGACACCGGTAAAACTAGTGTAGATAGCTTTTGCAAGTGGGAGTGGTTTGCTGTCAATAGTTTCGATAAAATCTTGCGCACTGATACTTAGCGGATCATGTTTTTCCATTGTATCGGGAATAAAATAAGTGCGTCCCGGCAATACTTCACGTACAGAACTCATCTGTGCAGGAACATGCTTGATACTGTCGATGATCATACCTTCTTCATTGCAGAAAATGATGTTGCTGTGCTTTCCCATAATCTCTACAATCAAATCCTTACGGCATAAATCCCCCATCTCATCTAAATGCTCAATCGTAAAATGGATGATACGCTCCAGCTTTGGCTGCCATATATCAATGATACGACCGTTTGCAATATGCTTACGAAGCAGCATACAGAAGTTTGGTGCCGTCATAGGACTTGGTTTATTGGTGTCTGTTAAATATATTAAAGGAAGCGATGCACTTGCCGAAATACAAAGCCGTCTCTGTCCGGCAGGAGACTTAATCGTAAGAAGAAGCTCATCGGCTTCTGGTTGTGCAATTTTGGCAATTCTTCCGTTTATTAATTCTTGTTTTAATTCGTGAACCAGATTGGCCACGACAATTCCATCAAATGCCATGTCATATCCTCGTTTCTTTATGATTATATTCCTGAATATGGAATGTCAGGTTACAAAAAATTAGTAATTGATACAGAGAAAGTATAACACAGATTCATTTTCAGATAAAGAAATTTATAAAACTCAAAGTGAAATGGTTGACCTTGACTGTGGTTACGAGGTATAATGTTATGAATGTAAAAAAACGAATAAACAGAGGTTGACATCATGATAAAAAGCATGACAGGATTTGGAAGATATGAGTATCAGACCGGATCTAAAAAGTTTACAGTGGAATTAAAAGGGGTAAACCACAGATATTTAGACGTTAACATTCGTATGCCGAAGAAATTTAATTTTTTCGAAACTGCAATCCGCACATTGTTAAAACAGTATGCGCTGCGCGGTAAAGTAGATATTTTTATTACATACGAAGATAACTCAGAAAGTCAGGCTGCACTTAAGTATAATGAAACACTTGCAGCGGAATACATGAGATACTTTAAGCAGATGGAAGAATCGTTTGGAATTGATAATGATATCCGCGTTTCTACATTGGCACATTGTCCGGAGGTATTGACAATGGAAGAGAAGCCGGATGATGAAGACGCTTTGTGGAGTGGTCTGCAGATGGCATTAAAAGGTGCATTTGCACAGTTTGTTGAGACACGCACCACAGAAGGTGAGAACTTGAAGAAGGATATTTTGAACAAGCTTTCCGGCATGGAGACACTAGTAGGACATGTGGAAGAGCGTTCACCACAGATTGTGGAAGAGTATCGTAAGAAACTGGAAGATAAGATCCATGAACTTTTGGATGTGCCGGTTGATGAGAACAGGATGGCAGCTGAAGTAATCTTATATGCTGACAAGATTTGTACAGACGAAGAGACTGTTCGTTTGAAGAGCCACATTTCGCATATGCGGGATACATTAGAAGAGACGGAAGGAATCGGAAGAAAGCTTGATTTTATTGCACAGGAGATGAACAGAGAAGCCAACACCATTCTTTCAAAGGCGAATGATCTGGAAGTTTCGAATTATGCGATTGGATTAAAGACAGAGATTGAGAAGATTCGTGAACAGATTCAGAATATTGAATAGTTATTGAATATGGTTTTAAGTATGAGATAGTGGAGAAGAGAGCAAATGAATAAGAAGGGCATTTTAATCGTAGTATCCGGTTTTTCAGGAGCCGGCAAAGGAACTTTAATGAAAGAACTTCTGCAGAAATATGAAGAGAAGTATGCGTTATCTATTTCGGCAACAACAAGACAGCCAAGAGAAGGAGAACTTCATGGCCGCGAGTATTTTTTCATTTCAAAAGATGAATTTGAAAAAATGATTGCGAAAGATGAGCTGATAGAGTATGCTAGATACGTGGAAAATTACTATGGTACACCACGGAGCTATGTAGAGCAGAAGCTTGACGAAGGCAAGGATGTGATTCTTGAGATTGAGATTCAAGGAGCACTGAAGGTGAAAGAGAAGTTCCCTGATACACTGTTATTGTTTGTAGCTCCTCCATCTGCACAGGAACTGAAGCATCGTCTTGTAGGACGAGGAACAGAGACCATGGAAGTGATCAATTCCAGAATGAGCCGTGCTGCGGAAGAAGCAGAAGGTATGGAGAATTATGATTATCTGATCATTAATGATACATTGGAAGAGTGTGTGGAACAGATGCATTCAGTCATTCAGGCAGAACATTTAAGATGTTCAAGAAATACAAACTTTATAGAAAAGATTCAAAAAGAATTGAAAGAGATGAAAGGAGAATAAAAGTATGTTACATCCATCTTATACAGATTTGATGCAGGTAGTGAATAAGGACGTGGAAGAGGGCGAAACAAAGGTTGTTAACAGCCGTTATTCTATCGTTATGGCAACATCTAAGAGAGCAAGACAACTTATCGATGGAGAGATGCCGCTGGTAAAAGCAAAGAAAGGTGAAAAACCACTTTCTATCGCAATTCAGGAGATGAATGAAGGAAAGCTTACAATCGTTACTGATAACGCAGAGGAAGAAGAATAAAAGTAGATAAGAATAAAGAAAAGGCAGGTTCCGGCAGGTATCTGCCTTTCTGAGTGATTTGGAGAGTGATTATGAAGATATTATTTATTTCCCTGGGATGCGATAAGAATCTGGTAGATTCAGAAGTGATGTTAGGGCTTCTTGCATCCAGAGGTTATGAGATGATCGACGATGAGCAGGAAGCAGATATTATTGTTGTGAATACATGCTGTTTTATTCATGATGCAAAACAGGAAAGCGTTGATAATATTCTCGAGATGGCAGAATATAAGAAAACAGGAAAATTAAAAGCTCTGATCGTGACAGGATGTCTGGCAGAGCGTTACAGACAAGAAATCATTGATGAGATTCCAGAAGTAGATGCAGTGCTTGGAACAACGGCATATGACAAGATACTGGATGCAGTTGACGAAGCACTGGAAGGGAAACATTTTCTGGAGATGGAGGATCTTCAGGCACTGCCTGTTGTCGATACAAAACGACAGATAACAACAGGCGGACATTTCGCATATATGAAAATAGCAGAAGGCTGCGACAAGCATTGTACATATTGCATTATTCCGAAGATTCGAGGAACTTATCGAAGTGTACCGATGGAGCAGCTTATCAAAGAAGCAGAAGAACTGGCAGCACAAGGCGTAAAAGAGTTGATTTTGGTCGCACAGGAGACGACACTTTATGGAAAAGACCTTTACGGAGAAAAGTCACTTCATAAGCTATTAAAAGAGCTGTGTAAAGTGAGTGGAATTCAGTGGATACGAATCCTTTATTGCTATCCAGAAGAGATTACAGATGAGTTGATTCAGGTTATAAAAGAAGAACCAAAGATCTGTCACTATTTAGATCTTCCAATCCAACATGCGAATGATGAAATTCTAAAACGTATGGGAAGAAGAACAAGTAAGCAGGAATTGATTGATATTGTTACAAAGCTTCGAAAAGAAATTCCGGATATTTGTCTGAGAACAACTCTGATCACAGGATTTCCGGGAGAGACAGAAGAACAGCATCAGGAACTGGTAGAATTTGTAGATGAGATGGAATTTGACAGACTTGGCGTATTTACATATTCACCGGAAGAAGACACACCGGCTGCAACAATGCCAGATCAGATAGAGGAAGAAGTAAAACTTGAACGTCAGGCTGAATTGATGGAGCTTCAGCAAGAGATTGCTTTCGATACTGCAGAAAATATGATCGGCAGAGAGATGCTCGTTATGATTGAAGGTAAAATTGCAGATGAGCCGGCATATGTAGGAAGAACTTATCGCGACGCACCGAAGGTGGATGGACTTATTTTTGTGGAAACAGGGGAGCTACTCATGTCAGGTGATTTCGCAAAAGTAACAGTGACAGGAGCAGAAGAATATGATCTGATAGGAGGATTGACAAATGAACTTACCGAATAAACTAACTGTATTAAGAGTAATCATGGTTCCGTTTTTTGTATTTTTTATGTTAACAGATGTAGGTGGACCGGCGAATAAATGGATCGCACTCATTTTATTCTGTGTGGCAAGTCTGACAGACATGTTGGATGGAAAGATTGCAAGAAAATATAATCTGGTGACAAACTTTGGAAAATTTATGGATCCATTGGCAGATAAACTTCTTGTATGCTCAGCAATGATCTGTATGATTGAGATGGGAAAACTTCCGGCATGGATCGTTATTGTGATCATTGCAAGAGAATTTATCATTAGCGGATTCCGTCTGGTTGCTTCCGATAACGGAATTGTTATCGCTGCAAGCTACTGGGGAAAATTCAAAACGGTATTCCAGATGGCTATGATTATCGTACTGATTGCAGATTTTGGCGGTGTTTTCGATATTATTGCACAGGTTTTGATTTGGATAGCATTGGCACTTACCATTATTTCATTGATTGATTATGTTGTGAAGAATAAAGAGGTCTTAACACAGGGAGGCATGTAAAAAATGTATGCAGACTGGCAGATGGCAGAAAAGGTAGATCAAAAAGATGTATTAGAAGAACATGTAGTTGAAGTTCTTGCAAAACGTGGATGGACAGTAACGACAGCGGAGTCATGTACAGGAGGTCTGATCGCAGGCACATTGGTAAATGTTTCCGGGGCATCAGAAGTCTTGAATGAAGGGTACGTTACGTATTCAAATGAGGCGAAGCACAGATTACTTGGAGTTCAGATTCAGACATTAGAGCAATATGGTGCTGTCAGCGACCAGACTGCACGTGAAATGGCAGAAGGGGCAGCGAAAGCGGCGGGGGCAGATGTTGCTTTTGCTTCTACCGGAATTGCAGGACCGGGAGGCGGTACGCCGGAGAAACCGGTAGGGTTAATCTTTGTGAGCTGTTATATCCGGGGAAATGTATTTGTAAGAGAATGTCATTTCAAAGGAAGCCGTATGGAAAATCGGTTGAATACGGTACAGGCGGTATTCCAGTTATTCCTGGATAATTGTGGAGAGAATCTGGCTGAATAAGTATAATTGAGAAAATATAGAGACAGGTAAAAAAGAAGCTGCGAGCTAAGAAATTAGTGAGCAGCTTCTTTTAATATTCAAACTATTAATAGTCTTTCTTTAATTCACTACTTGGCATCTTTCTCGATAAAAGAAAGTTACGCATCCAGTAATTCAATCAACTTGTCAAGAAATGCTTCTTCTCCTAATGTGTTAATTTTGAAAAATACAGCTTGGCTTCCTCCTGCTGTAATTGCGGAAAGTTGAACCGGATCTTTGTCGTTTTGGAAAAGCGTAATATTAAGACTCACTCTATTTCCACCAGCATAGCTGTAACGTTCAAAAACACGAACACTGCAACGCGCAGTTCCACTTCGAAAGTCACTGGCATCTTCTAGCGTTGCTGACATACTGCCATTTAATATCCCGTTTTCAATATTGGAAAGTAACTGATCAAAATCTTCATTTATACTTCTTTCTATTTTTGCCATACACAAACACTCCTCAATTATCTAAAAATTCTGCACTACCGTTCATACGATGCAATAATTTCTTTGCTATCTGCTATTTTATAATCAAGTGTTTCCAAATTACCAATCAAATTAAATACGCGGTTCCTAGCTCTTCTTTATTATTTTAGCTAATCCGTCAAGTCTCATGATAAACAGTCCAGCGGTGTGATGTCAAGAGACAAATATAGATATTCCAGATACTGAAATATATTATCCGATGTAGGTCTGTCACACTACAAAAAAGCAGAGATGCTATTTATAGCCATACACCTCTGCTTTTTACACTTTCTAAGTATCCAATTGACAGAAATACAAAGTATTTGTATCCATATCATATATTCCCAAATCATAATTGAATGAAGCTTTATCCAAGATATTTTCTTTTTTTGATTGATTATTTTGATTTTGCCGATCAATTAGTAAATAATATCCTCTTTGTATATTCGGAAGTAACCGATCACCACTTTTTTCATCAGTCAAATATGGACCCACCGTGCCATTCTCAGTCTCTTCACCATATGCAAGACATCTCACAGTCTCATTCATTGGAAAATTTTTCCATTTTTTATTACTCTTTATTTCTTTTAAAATTGAATCATTATTAAATTTGAGTACAATACAAGAAGTGCCATCTCCATGTGCACCATCGTGAGTATTATATTCAGAAATTATTTTTCCTTTTTCCACGTCGATATTAAGGGCTTCTGATATAATGTTTTGTTTATCTTTTTTTCCACAAGCAGTCATTAATCCAACCAAGAATAGCATACAAAAAATATATGATATTTTTTTCACTCCAAACATTCCTCCTTTAATTATAAATAGTTATCAAGCATATGTGTTTCATTATTTTTAAGATATCATAAAAAACACAGTAAATAAAGAAAAATATAAATAAACTGGATAAGCTATATTTTACCTTCATATTTTTTAATCCGGAACTAGGTTCTAATGTTTCTCCATGAGACAAAGAGACAGGAACAGGTGGAAGAGGAACGAATCTTGGAACGCGAGAAGCGGATGCAGCAGGTAATGCTTCAAATTAAGAAGAAATACGGTAAGAATGCAATCTTGAAGGGAATGAATCGCTTGGATACAAGCAGCATGCGACAGTCAGTAAAGATTTAGGTTGAACAAGTTGCGGTAAATAGTGGGGTATATTATAATAAAATAAAGAATGAGAGCTCGGAGCTGAGAGTCCGAGGGAAAGCGAGGGCCTCCTTACGTGAAACGAAACACCAGACAATTATGCTTGATGATTCTTGTTTTTGGGATTATTACAGGAGCATATGCTTGCCGATTTCTTGCTATGTATGACATTGGCGGAAGCAATCCAAGTTATGTACGTGCTGCATTATACCTGTTGTTGTTTGTCCTGTGGGGATATTCCCTGGATCAGCGTATCATTCAGAAGCCGGTATTGCATTGTCTTCGTCTGATGGCCGCCTTGATATTGATATGGATGATTCTTCGGACATTTAAATATGAGATCGTTACCGATCTGACGGTAGCGCGTTATCTGTGGTATCTGTATTACCTTCCAATGCTGTTTATTCCGCTCCTTGGGGTGTATGTTGCTATGTATATGGGAAAGCCGGAGTCTTACCGGCTGCCTGCGAAGAGTCGGATACTGGCAGTGATTCCTACGCTATTATTTCTGGCAGTGATTACAAATGACCTGCATCAACGGGTATTTGTCTTCAAAAGCGGGATTCCAGGAGTGCCTGATAACGAGGTATATTCTCATCGCCTGCTATATTTTGCGTGTCTTGGATGGATGGTTGTTTGCATGTTGTTTACCATCATTCATTTATTACGACAAAGTCGCATTCCAGGAATTGGCAGAAGGCGAATGATGCCATTTATCCTAGGCTGTGTCATGCTATTGTACGGATTACTGTATCTGGTGGATTTTCCAAAGGTACGTTTTATGTTTGGTGATATGAATGTTATGTTTTGTCTGTTGTATGCAGCGATTTATGAAAGCTGTATCCATTGCAGGATGATACAGTCCAATACCGGGTATGTCGGGCTGTTTGAGGCAATAACGCTGGTGTCCTGTATTGTGGACCGGAATGGACATGTGCTACTTCGGTCTAAGGCGGCAGGAGAGGACATGGTCTGTCCACAGGAGGGACAAACGATGATAAGCCCGGATGGCATTCGTATTTCTTCAGCACCGATCAAGGTCGGTTATACGGTATGGGGGGATAATGTCCGTCAGTTGATGGAACTTCGCACCAAATTAAATGAAAATAAAGTCAAAATGGAAATCAACAAAAAGAAATTGCAGAATGCCTATCTTGTACAGAAAGAGTTGTACGAGCTGGCTGAGAAGAACCGGATTTATGACGAACTGGAGGCAAAGCATGGAAAGCAGACAGACCGGATATGTGAACTGTTGGAGTTATGTAAGGGAGCTGCGTCAGATGAAATCCATACTTATATGAAAGAAATCATGTTGATTGGTACTTATATTAAGCGCAGTGCGAATCTGTATTTTCTAGGTCAGGAATATGAATTTCTGCCACAGCAGGAAATCAGGCTGACTTTTGACGAGGCAGTACGTGCACTGAATACCTGTGGAATGGAATGTGGTGTCGCATATCAGATGACAAGACCAATGCGGACATCCGAGGTTACACGTCTGTTAGAATTGGTAAAAATTGTAGTGGGAATGACAAGAGACGGATTATACTCTCTTTTTCTCTCTCTTGCGGACAGTGAGATGAATCTGTCGGTGGAATGTGTGGCGGATTTGTCAGAGGTGAAAAGGAACGCAGTTAATTAAAGACAATCCAATCATTTTAAGTTATTTTCGATGGTCGTTTTTTTACCTCACATATACAAAAGACGAACGGGCAAAAAACAGGTTCTGACACTAAAATTTAAAAGGGTGAATAATACGAATCAATAGACTTGACGATTTTTTTGAATGTATTAATGACCATTAACGATAAAATCGATTCTGTGCTAAAAATACGATGTCTAGACATTGCGTTTTGCCTTCACTTTTCTCAAAAAGGCAAAAAAATAGAACGTATAGTTTTCATACGCTCTATCTAATATTCCATATTAAATTTTTAAATTCTACAAACTTGAAGTTCCTCACTTTTTCATCTTCGGAGCAATAAGCAGCACTACTGTCACAAGAAAATATACACTATACAGTAACCAAGTAATTGTATTGTTCCAAGGGAAACTCTTTTCTGGATGGTTCAATGCAAACATTATAAATACAATAGCTATAATTAACATTATCACACCGATAATCCTTGATATACTCTTTTTCATGAAAAGCACCTCATCATCAAATTTGAATTTTCTTATGCTCCTGTTCTATTTTACAACCACAGTGTGGACAATATTCTTCACTATTTATAGGTACACCCCTTAATGATTTGCCACAGAATGGACAGTGATTTTTGATTACAATTTTGATTAGTCTATTATAAGTTATGCCACTTCAATTTTTGCGAATATCATCCAATCAGCAATACATGAAATTAAAATAACTATTACTAAAAATACTGGTACTCCGGCAAATTGTTCTAAATAATTTGAATGAATTCAATATTATGCTTTTTTCTCCTTAAATGGCTTCAGAAAGATCACCCATCCAAAGATCAGCAGATTCATTACCAGTGCAACAGGAATATCTCCCCAGTGGATTTGCTGATTCTGAAGTACATCCGCAGAGTACGTTCCTGAAAAAACTACCACCATATTATTATTCAGAAAATGAATAATTATCGGGACCCAGATATTCTGGGTTTTCATATAAGTATATGCCATAAAAATCCCCAGTGAAATACAGGTAACAAACTGGCTTGCCAGAGCCGCCAGCCCCATATCCGGCGTAGTGTAATAGAAGAAGTCTATTGGCAGATGCCATACAGCCCACACACAGCCCAAAAGGATTACGCCGCCTTTTAGTCCAAATTTTTTCTGAAGAAGAGGCTGAAGATAATATCTCCATCCGTATTCTTCTCCAAAGAATACCACTACTGACAGGAAAAAGTTTACCAAAACAGTAAAAAATATGATCCAGGTAGTAGGATTTGCCATTATTTTGCCAAATTCAGAAAGCTGGCCGCTCAGAGCACAGGCAATCACAAATCTGAGAAGATATAATCCAATAAACAACAGGATCATACGAATAGATATATTCCAATGTTCGCTGTTCAGTCCATAGGATCTGCGCTTTTCTTTACCGGATTGCAGAAGAAGAATCCAGAAAATAACGCTGCCACCTATTATAACGCACTCCATGATCGGTGCCCACTGAGAATATGGCATGCTCATCAGATCTCTATTTTGGGGAGCCAGAACAGAAGCCGCCGTGCAGACAACCAGCACCGCCGTGAGAGCTACAAAGAATATGTAAAAAGCCGTTGGAAGATTTTTATCTCCTTTTTTGGTAATTAAATAAGCCATCATCACACCTGCCGCTGGATACAGCATCTGCGCATTTGGAAAAGCGCTGAGATCAAGACCTTTTCCATAGCCATACCACATCAGAAGTCCCATTACATATGTGATTCCGTATGCTATAATCACATAGATCAATAGCTGTTTTTTCTCTGTTTGCATAAATTTCATAATTTCCTCCTTGTAACATCTAATTTGTTACTCACATGATATCATACTTTAGGCACTTTATGTGGATCTTGCTCTATTAAATATATGCGACACAGGTTATTTCCAAAATTGGAGAAAATTTGAAACATTGATTTACTGCAAGCATAACGAATCCTTTATTAAACAAGGGCAAGATGCGCCCTTGAGTAACTCTAATTTCCTTTTGGAAATCAGAATACCTAGCAATCTTGATGGGAATTTCGCTCCCCATTCCCTCGAACTTGTATCAATCAACAGATTTTTTAAATGGCTTACTACTTTCGTAGACGCAGCTTTCCTTTATATCTGCAGAGCAGTCATGTCGGAAAGGGGAATACTATTTTGAAAAGAGAACGACATTCGTGAAGACCTAATGAAATTGGAGGGGGAAATCAATGGCAGTATTAAAGTATACCTCAAGTAAGAACACTAATTACACAGACATTATTAATTATATGCTTTTCAAATATGATGAAACAATGGATAAACCTATTTTAGATGCGTTCAGGAGAAGATTACATTTTCAATCCGTGGTGTTAATATCTGGATAAAAAAGAAATGTCCTAACAGTATTCTTCATGTTTATGTGAATATGAATTAATCTGCTAAGGCATTTCTTTTTATTTGTATCTTTAAAATATCATTTGAAATAATCAATTTTTTAGCAAAGTATGTCTTTTTGGTACCATATGAGACGCATTTGTGCAAGATTTCCTCCTTCTTCAGATGTTTAGAACATATGGTTGATTACCTTTTTGATTACCTTTGCTTTTTGGAAAAAAGAAAAAAGCCTTAAAACAGCGATTTTACGCAGTTTCTAAGACTTTTTAGTACAGGGGATGAGAGAATCGAACTCCCACCAAAGGTTTTGGAGACCCCTATCATACCATTTGACCAATCCCCTATATTCTGTTTGGCTCACTTGAGCACTTGCTTAGTATAGCAAGTAAGATGTGGTTTGTCAACAAGAAAATTAGAAAATTTTTTAAATTTTAAAACAGAGTTAAAAATAACGATTTTACACAGATTTAATTCCCGGGAAATGCTGTATCAACTGGCATACGACAGAGCTGCAAGAAAGATGATAAGCGATTCTTTGATAAATAAAGAAGTAATGAAGAATAATGAGGATATATATAAATAAAATTAATAAATATAGATTAGAATAAATTATAAAATAGATGAAAAATCTACGATGTCGTATTTTGACAAATAAAATAAAACATGGTAGAATGAATCGTACTTAAAGGTGTGAATGACAGAATGCATTTGCACCTTATTTTGTTGTAGGAGACGAAAGGAGATAATGGTTTGCTTACGATACAAAATTATGTAAAAGCAAAAACTCTGGATGAGGCTTACGAGTTGAATCAGGCACGTAACAGTCGTGTTATGGGCGGTATGATGTGGATGCGCCTTGGAAATGCGAGAGTAAAAACAGTAATTGATTTGTCTGAACTGGAGTTGAATAAAATTGAAGAGACGGATCATGTATTTAAGATTGGAGCAATGTGTACATTGCGTCAGTTAGAAACTCATCAGGGATTAAATGAATATTCAAAGGGAAATATAGCAAAAGCATTGAGCCCAATTGTAGGGGTTCAGTTCCGTAATCAGGCAACAGTAGGCGGTAGTATTTTTGGACGATATGGATTTTCAGACGTATTAACTGTCTTGCTGGCAATGGATACTTTTGTGGAATTATATAATGGGGGAACTGTTCGTTTGTCGGAGTTTGTGAATCGTAAGATGGACAAGGATCTTTTGATATCTGTAATTGTTCGTAAGAGTAACAGAAAGATCCATTATGAATCAATCCGCCAGACAAAAACAGATTTCCCGGTATTGACATGCGGTATTGTAACAGGTGTGTTTAAGGGAGAAAAACTGTGGTGGATATCTGTAGGGGCAAGACCTGGAAAAGCAGCACTTTTGGAGCTGGACTGGGATATTAGAGACGATGCTACAGAAGAAGAGATTGATGCATATGCAAAAAAAGCAGCAGATATGTTTACATATGGATCGAATATGAGAGGCAGTGCCGAATACCGAAGACATTTGGCAGAGGTATTGATTCGACGCTCGATTCGGGCAATTTTAGCGGAGGAACAATAAATAATGGAAATTAAATTTCGACTAAATGGCAAACCTGTTCAGACAGAGGTATCAGAGGACAGTGTTTTGTTAAATGTATTAAGACAGCTTGGATGTGTCAGCGTAAAATGTGGCTGTGAGACAACAAACTGTGGATTGTGTACTGTATGGGTAGATGGAAAATCTCGTCTGTCATGTTCAATCCTGGCAGCGGGAATTGACGGACATGAGGTGACAACACTGGAAGGTGTTCAGAAGGAAGCACAAGAGTTTGGGCGTTTTCTTGCAGCAGAAGGAGCAGAGCAGTGTGGTTTCTGTTCTCCGGGATTTGTTATGAATGTTCTTGCAATGTTCAGGGAGTTAGAAGATCCGTCTGTTGATGAGATTAAACAGTATCTTGCGGGAAATCTGTGCAGATGTACCGGTTATATGGGACAGCTTCGTGCTATTCAGAAATATATGCAGAGTAAGAAGGAGGAGCAGGCATAATGAAATATGTAAATCAGGCAGTGCCAAAGGTGGATGCTAAGGCATTGGTAACTGGAAAAGGCGTTTATGTAAATGACCTGGCTCCATCAGATTGTTTGATCGTAAAGGTTGTTCGAAGCCCTTATGCACATGCATTAATTAAGAGTATAGATAAATCAAAAGCAATGTTAGTGCCGGGAATTGAAGCAGTGTTTACTTATGAAGATTGCCCGGATAAACGTTTTACATTGGCAGGACAGACTTATCCGGAGCCAAGTCCGTATGACAGACTGATTCTGGATCAGAGAGTTCGTTTTGTTGGAGACCCGGTAGCAATTGTTGCGGGTAAGACAGAAGAGGCAGTTTTGAAAGCAATGAAGCTTGTGAAAGTACAGTATGATGTGTTGGAGCCGGTATTGGATTTCAGAACAGCAAAGGATAATGAGATTTTAGTACATCCGGAAGATAATTGGAGAAGTCTGGCACCGGTTGGAGCAGATAATAAGAGAAATCTTTGCGCACATGATGAGTGCTCTGACGGAGATGTGGATGCAGTTCTTGCTTCTTGTAAATATGTTGTCGACCAGACTTATCACACAAAAGCAAATCAGCAGGCTATGATGGAAACATTCCGTACATATTGCTATATGGACGCATATGGACGTTTGAACGTAGTAGGATCTACACAGGTACCTTTCCATGTACGTCGTATTTTGGCGAACGCATTAGATATTCCAAAATCTAAGGTACGTATTATCAAACCTCGAATCGGAGGCGGATTTGGAGCAAAACAGACAGCGGTAGGAGAGATGTATCCGGCATTTGTAACATGGATGACTGGAAAACCGTCAAAGATGATTTTTACAAGAGAAGAATCTTTGATTGCATCTTCACCTCGACATGAGATGGAGATCCATGTAAGAGTCGGAGCTGATGAAGACGGAATAATCAAAGCGATTGATATGTACACATTGTCAAATACGGGAGCTTATGGTGAGCATGGGCCGACAACAGTTGGACTGTCCGGACATAAGTCGATTCCTTTGTATGGAAAAGCAGAGGCTTTCCGTTTTACATATGATGTTGTATACACAAACTATATGTCTGCGGGAGCATATCGAGGATATGGTGCAACTCAGGGTATATTTGCATTGGAATCAGCTGTGGATGAATTGGCAAAACAGTTGGATATGGATGCAGTGAAATTGCGTGAGATGAACCTTGTCAGAGAAGGACAGGTTATGCCGGCATATTATGGAGAGACAGCAAACAGTTGTGCTCTTGACCGTTGTCTGGCTCGTGCAAAAGAGATGATCGGCTGGGATGAAAAAGGTATGCGTAAAGATATGGGCAATGGTAAAGTCAGAGGACTTGGTGTTGCAATGTCGATGCAGGGGTCCGGTATTTCCAGCTGTGATACTGCTTCAGTTACAATTAAAGTGAATGACGACGGATTCTATACATTGATGATTGGTGCTACAGATATGGGAACAGGATGTGATACAATTCTTTCACAGATGGCAGCAGATTGTCTGGACTGTAGTATGGATGAGATTGTTGTACATGGAGTTGACACAGATATTTCACCATATGATTGTGGTTCTTACGCATCTAGTACAACTTATGTGACAGGTATGGCAGTGATGAAAACTTGTGAGACTTTGCGCAAGAAAATCAGTGAGAAGGGTGCAAAATATCTCGGCTGTCCGGTAGAAGATGTAGAATTTGACGGCGAAAAAGTCTTGAATCTGAAAACAGGAGAATCTATTTCTAGAAAAGATATTGGAAATAAAGTAATGTGCTTTAATGATGACGCACTTAGTGCAAGCGAAGCATTTACATCACCGGTATCACCACCGCCGTTTATGGTTGGAATGGCAGAAGTAGAGATTGATAAAGAAACAGGAGCAATCGAATTGATTGATTATGCAGCAGTTGTAGACTGTGGAACTGTTGTCAATCCAAATCTTGCCAGAGTCCAGACAGAAGGTGGAATCGCACAGGGAATCGGTATGGCAATGTATGAAGACATTGTATATAGTGCGAAAGGAAAGAACTATAGCAATTCCTTTATGCAGTATAAGATTCCATCACGATTGGATGTTGGAACGATTCGAGTAGAATTTGAGAGCAGCTATGAACCAACAGGTCCATTTGGTGCCAAATCTATCGGTGAGATTGTAATCAATACACCATCTCCAGCAATTGCAAATGCGGTAGATCATGCGGTAGGCGTTCGAATCCGTGAATTGCCAATTACGGCAGAAAAGATTTTCTGGGGAATCCAAGAGCAGGAAAAACAGAAATAAGAAAACATTTTTAATATAAAAAAGAAATAAAAAAGATACAGCTGTTGTTGAAAAAAACAACGGTTGTATCTTTTGTTGTATAACCCGGGGGGCTTAGAGAGTCTTTTGGTAAGCCAGACGTTCTGTGCCATCTTGCAGATGAACCAGACCACAATAAGAGAAACCATTTTTCTTAAGTAAATGTTGCATGACAGAATTATCACGGTGTGTATCAATTTTGAGATTACCGCATTGCTTTAATGCCCATTCAAGACAAAAAGAAGCAGTTCCATGGATGGTTCCATCTGAAGTAATACGGTGGACCACGCCATAAGGCATCGAATTCAACCAGTCACCTTCATAAATCTCGTTATAGTCAGGATCATCTGCTTTGTGGTAAAAAAATGTAGCGATGATTTTGGTGTGCTCTTCACAGACATAGCTGTGACCGGATTTAATATCTGAAATAATGAGTTCTTTTTCTGGATAAGTCGTGCCCCATTGCACTGGATTGCTGTGACTGCTCATGAATGTACGTGCATTTTCATAAAGGTGTAACAGAATGTCTAAATCATCCATGGTCGATTTGCGAATGTTCATAGGTTTGCCCTCTCATTTTTTACATAAAATTTTATAAATATTTTAAAATGAAATCGTGGAATATGCAATAAAAACAGTACTGAAAAATAGTTAGGAAATGCGACGAAATCAAACAAAAAATCAGGGAAAAAGTAACATTATATAGCGGATTGTATGCCGAAAAATGCAATAATTGTACTAAATAAGGAACATAAGAAGAAATAAGGGATTTGAGGTTGTCTTTTTTTTAACGCGATGTTATACTGCGACTGTTGAAAAAAGTAATAGCTATAAAATAGCAAGGAGGAAGTATACAATGTCACAGGCACAGTTTGAACAGTGGACAGGATTCAAAGGTAAACTTTGGAAAGACGGAGTAGATGTTCGTGATTTCGTTCAGAACAACTACAAACCATATGATGGAGATGAATCTTTCTTAGTTGGACCTACAGAAGCAACAGATAAGTTGTGGGGAAGATTACAGGAACTTCAGGCAGAAGAGCGTGCAAAAGGTGGAGTCCTTGATATGGAAACAGAAGTTGTTTCAGGACTTACTGCTTATGGTGCAGCTTATATCGATGACAGCATGAAAGAGCTGGAGAAAATTGTTGGTCTTCAGACAGACAAACCTCTGAAGAGAGCATTTATGCCTTATGGTGGAATTAAGATGGCAGAGCAGGCTTGTACAACACATGGTTATGAGCCAAGTGCAAAACTGCATGAGATCTTTACAAAATATCACAAAACTCACAATCAGGGAGTATTTGATATCTACACACCAGAGATGAAAAAAGCTCGTCACAACAAAATCATTACAGGACTTCCAGATACATACGGACGTGGACGTATCGTTGGTGACTACCGTCGTGTAGCTTTATATGGTATTGATTACCTTATTAAGGAAAAACAGTCTGATTTCGTAAGAGGCGAGAGACACGGAATGAAAGGAACAGATTTCCGTCTTCGTGAAGAGATCACAGATCAGATCAACGCTCTGAAAGAAATGAAAGAGATGGCTGCAGCATACGGATATGACATTTCTGCACCAGCTAAAGATGCAAGAGAAGCTGCTCAGTGGCTGTACTTCGGATATCTTGCAGCAATCAAGACACAGAACGGTGCTGCAATGAGTGTTGGACGTATTTCTACATTCCTTGATATTTATATTGAAAGAGATCTTGAGAACGGAACTCTGACAGAAGAAGAAGCTCAGGAATTGATCGACCACATGGTTATGAAATTCAGAATGGTTAAGTTTGCTCGTATTCCATCTTACACAGAACTCTTCTCAGGAGACCCAGTATGGGCTACACTTGAGGTTGGTGGACTTGGACAGGACGGACGTTCTATGGTAACAAAGAACGACTACCGTTTCTTACATACATTAGAGAACATGGGACCTTCACCAGAGCCTAACCTGACAGTACTTTACTCTTCAAGACTGCCAGAGAACTTCAAGAAATATGCATCATTTATTTCTGTAACAACAAGTTCTATCCAGTATGAGAACGATGATGTTATGCGTCCAGTATGGGGCGATGACTACAGCATTTGCTGCTGTGTATCTGCTACTCAGACAGGTAAAGAGATTCAGTTCTTTGGAGCACGTGCAAACCTTGCTAAGTGTCTGTTATACGCAATCAATGGTGGTGTTGATGTGAAGACAAGACAGCAGGTTGGACCAGCTTACAGACCAATCACTTCAGAATATCTTGATATTGATGAAGTAATGGAAAGATATGACGCTATGATGGAATGGCTGTCAAAACTGTATGTAGATACATTGAACATGATTCACTACATGCATGATAAATATTACTATGAAGCAGCAGAGATGGCTCTTATCGACACAGATGTAAGACGTACATTTGCAACAGGTATCGCTGGATTCTCTCACGTAGTAGACTCTTTGAGCGCTATCAAATATGCAAAAGTTAAAACAATTCGTGATGAAGACGGAATCGTAGTTGACTTCGAGACAGAGGGAGACTTCCCAAGATATGGTAACGATGATGATCGTGCTGATGAAATCGCAGTATGGCTTCTTAAGACATTTATGCACAAACTGAAAAAATGCCATACATACAGAAATTCAGAGCCTACAACATCTATCCTTACAATTACATCAAACGTTGTATATGGTAAGGCTACAGGATCTCTTCCAGACGGAAGAAAAGCAGGCGAGCCACTTTCACCAGGTGCTAACCCATCTTATGGTGCAGAGCAGAATGGTCTCTTGGCTTCACTGAACTCTGTTGCAAAACTTCCATACGAAGATGCATTAGATGGTATTTCAAATACTCAGACAATCAGCCCAAGTGCACTTGGACATACAGATGAAGAGCGTACAAATAACCTTGTAAACGTTCTTGATGGATACTTCGATCAGGGAGCACACCACTTGAACGTAAACGTATTCGGTACAGAGAAACTGATCGATGCTATGGAGCATCCAGAGAAACCAGAATATGCTAACTTTACAATTCGTGTATCTGGATACGCTGTTAAATTCATCGACTTGACTCGTGAGCAGCAGATGGACGTTATTTCCAGAACTTGCCACAAATCAATGTAATAAGAATTAAACTTTGTTGAAAGTAAAGAGGGGCAGTTTCGAAAGGGACTGCTCCTCTTTGTAACAAATATTCGAAAAGGTATTATCAATAATAAGGAGAAAATAAAATGGCAGAAGCATTAAAAGGTTATGTTCATTCGCTGGAAAGCTTTGGATCAGTAGATGGACCGGGGGTGCGGTATATTATTTTCCTGACAGGATGTGCAATGAGATGCCAGTTTTGTCATAATCCGGATACATGGGATATGAAGAAAGGAACTCTTTACACAACAGATGAACTGTTAGAAAAAGCAATGAAATATCGTTCTTACTGGAAAAATGATGGCGGGATCACAGTAAGTGGTGGAGAACCATTATTGCAGATTGATTTTCTGACAGAATTATTCCGTAAGGCAAAAGCAAATGGAATTCATACAACACTTGATACAAGCGGAAATCCATTTACAAGAGAAGAGCCATTTTTCAGCAAATTTAATGAATTAATGAAATATACAGATCTGGTGATGCTTGATATCAAACATATTGATGATGAGCAACATAAGATTTTAACAGGATGTACAAATAAAAACATTTTAGATTTGGCCCGTTACTTATCAGACATCAAAAAACCTGTTTGGATTCGTCATGTTCTTGTACCGGAAAGAAGTGATTATGATGAATATTTGATCAAACTGGATGAATTTATTCAATCACTGGATAATGTTCAGAAAGTAGAAGTTCTTCCATATCATACTTTAGGTGCGTATAAATGGGATGAACTTGGCTATGAGTACAAATTAAAAGGAATTGATCCACCATCAGTCGAAAGAGTTGAGAATGCAAATAAACTGCTTCACACAGGAGTTTAGTGCATTTGGAAGTGACAATTGAGGATGGGGAGACCATTTGGGGACGGGGTTTAGTGGCTTTTTTGCGAGCAAAAAAGCCACTAA
>NZ_JAKVPP010000016.1:0-80481 GCF_022487435.1 Mediterraneibacter sp. NSJ-151
CATGTGTTAAGCACGCCGCCAGCGTTCATCCTGAGCCAGGATCAAACTCTCGTTAAAAGTGTTTGTTCTAGTCAAGATTAACTCTAGCTAATCTATCCTTTTACTGTTGTTTTGGTTTGTTATAAACCGTTCTTAAAAAATTTTCTCTTAAAGAAATTTTCAAGGATCTGTTGTCTATTGTTTAGTTATCAATGTTCTTTATTTTGTTGTCGTCTCAAGCGACAGCTTTAATAGATTATCACATCTTTTGTCGTTTGTCAACAACTTTTTTATTTTTTCTGTTTCGCTTTTGTAATTTTATCAATCACTTTCAAGCGACAGCTTTTTTACTCTATCACATCCGACAACCTTTTGTCAAGAACTTTTTTCAAGTTTTTTCTTTGCATTTTTCATCTTACACTTTCCATATCCCGCCAGGGCTGTCCAGTGTTTTCTATTTTGCATCGGTTGTCTTAGCGACGAAGATTATCTTATCACCTCGCTTTCAAATTGTCAACGTTTTTCTTGTTTTTTATTTAATTCGCACAATTCAGACAATTCCACTGTTATTTTCCTTCTGTATACATAATAATTTTATACGTTCTTTCTATGATAATTCTATTGAAATTTGCTTTTCACATTTCCTTTAGATACTTTCCATAATTTATTAAAAAGTTTATCACAAAATCATCACATTTTTCTTCTATAGTTATATACATCAAAAGCAAATAACCTTTTGATATATATTTTCTTTTTCATAAACTTTTTCCTTTTTGGCTGGACTCGCAATCCAGCCTATTTTTTATTTCTTATAAACAGCCCAGTATCTCTCGTCCTCTTCTTCAACCTCTACATTATGAAGACTCTGTACATATTGCTTAAACTGAGAGTAGCCATAATCACGAACCTTAAAATCTTTGAATTTATTATGGATTCTATTACCTAGCGTCCCTAACAGAATCCCTTGTGCACCGGAATCTTTTATTTGCTGTACAATAAATTCTTCCAACATTTCCTTCTTACTCTTATCTTCATATAACATAACGGTAACCTGCGTACCATCTTGTTTTAATTTCAGCTTTGGAAATGTCTCTAAAAATTTAGACAACAAACTGTACCCATAGCGTCTTACATCAAAGTCAGGATACAATTTTACAAGACGGCTTCCCACTTCACCTAGTCCGGTCTCTTTATCATTATTTTGATTTTCTGTAATAATCTTAATAACCGACTCTTCAATCTGTCCTTTTGTCACTTCATTTTTCTTGCCATCTTTGATATCATCCAATAGCAGCTCTAATTCTGTAAAAATGTCGCAAGCCTTACGAAATGGTGTTGGTGTTTTGCTTTCTCCCATTCCTATTACCGTTCTTCCACTTTCACGCAATCTACTCGCTAATTTGGTAAAATCACTGTCGCTTGACACAAGACAAAATCCTTCCAGATCATTTGTATACAGCATATCCATTGCATCTATGATCATGGCTGAATCTGTAGCATTCTTTCCATATGTATAACTGAACTGCTGAATTGGCGTAATACTATTTTGAAGCAAGACTTCTTTCCAGCTCGCACTCTGCGATTTTGTCCAGTCTCCGTAAATACGTTTATATGTCACATTTCCATATTTCGACAGTTCATCTAATATCGGTTTAATATATTTTGCAGAAACATTTTCCGCGTCAATTAACAATGCGTATCTCTCTTCCATGTATGGTATACCTTTCCTTCCATATTTTTCCATTCAAATACGCCATTTTCTACAATCATATAACTGTGCTGCGATTTTTCTTTTGGTATAGAAACCGAGCCTGGATTCATATATGTGCATTTTGCTCCGCTTTCAGTTGTAAACCTTTTACATGCAGGAATATGGGTATGTCCATTCAACAAAATATCTCCGTCTTTTAACATTGGCGGGTTCTGTGGATTGTACACATGCCCATGTGTTGCAAAAATAGTCTGTCCATCCAAATCTAAAAAACAATAATCTGCCAATATTGGAAAATCCAACACCATCTGATCTACTTCTGTATCACAATTTCCACGTACACATAACAAATTTTCTTTCAGTGGGTTTAACATAGAGATGACCTTTTTCGGAGCATACTCTGCCGGCAGATCATTTCTCGGACCATGATATAAAATATCTCCTAAAATCAACATCCGATCCGCTGCTTCTCGTTTCCAGGCTTCCATTAATTCTCTACAATATAATGCAGAACCGTGTATATCTGATGCAATCATTAATTTCATAATAAATATCTCCCTTACTATAATTGGTTACAAGTCACATAATACTGTAACCTGCAACTACAATTTCACTCCACACTTCGGACAGAAATTCTGTCCGTATTCGATTGAGTTGCCACATTCGTGACAGGTTCTCTTCGATGCAGTTTCTGAGTCATTCGACTCTTCATCTTTTGTAAATTGTGATTCTTCAATTTTTTTGTTATCTGCAACTGCTTTTTCCGAAATTTCTTTACTCTGCTCATTTTGAGAGTCATCTGTTACATTGACTTGCTTTGGTTGCTGCTTTTGTGTTTCTTCGGTTTTTATTTCAGTAACTTCTATTGCTTTATTTTCTGTTGCAGATTCTTCTGGCACCTCAGCTACCTCGTCTATCTTAATTTCTACATCCGCAACAACTTCCTTGTCAACATCTTCAAACTCTTTTTCTTCTTCCTGTCGCTCTAATTCTGCTTTTTCCTTATGCTCTGCCACTTTCGTTTTCACAAAATCCTTCAAACTCTTCTTCTCCGGAATTCTTCCTCCGCAATTTGCACAGAAAACATCTCCATCTGCAATCACAGCGCCACATCCGGGACATATTTTTGCTGAAAATGGTGCGGTTTCTTTTGTTTGTATCTCTGGAGTTGTAATTATTCTTGCCCCGCAATGATTACAGTATTTTGAATGCATCGGCACTTCCTGACTGCAATTCGGACAATAAGCAACCCCTTTCACCAGCCTTTTTTGGCTCTGGTACTGAATCACCATCATCTTATTATTCCAGATTGCATCACACCAGATTTTCATCTGCCCATCTGCATCCTTGCCATACATCTGATAATAATATTCCCCAATCTGGCGAAATAAATCATCCTGTTTTCGTTCTTCTTCCCGTATCACATGGGATAATCTTGCAGATTTATAGCTTCCTTTTGTCTGTCGCACAATCCAGCGCCCGAATCTTGTAAGCATATTACCTAAACTATCGTAAACAGCCATCATCAGCCCTTCTTTCTCTTTTGCAGATTTTCGATTATCGGGTACAATATATTGTAAGCGACAACCAATTTACGCTTGTTCCCTTATTATAACATGCCCTTGTAAAAAATGCAGTATAAAGGATATTTCCTTTATACTCTTCTGACAGCTTCACCAAAACCATCAATTTGATTGTTTTTAGCTCAAATAAACCATTAAAATAATGGTTTTTATTTACAAATACAAATTTATATGATTTAATAAACAAAAAGTGGATATTCCTAAAAACAGAAGGTGAATCTATGAAAGAAAAATTATTTATAATCCCCGAATATACAACCGCAACGGAAATCAAACAAATTCGTAAGGAACTACATTTGACACAGAAGGAGTTTGCAGAATTTATCAATTGTTCAAAGCCAACTGTAGAGCGCTGGGAGCGAAGTAAGGAAGCTATTCACGGACCAATTGTTCCATTTCTTAAAATGCTACAAAGATATCCTGAATATGAACAGGAAGTCCGAGTTCCCGAAAAAATATGGCCGCTCAGACTTTGGTATATGTATGGTTCGAATGTATGTACTTTAATTGATGTAAATGAACAGGAACAAAAAGTAAAAATAAAAAATTATACCGATAAGATTATGTTCCGTGCTTTCGGTGTTGTAGAAACTCCAAATTATGATCAATATCAAGAATTTCTGGAGTCAAGATGCTTCCCCAAAAGCAGAGATAAGATGAAGTTGATACTCAAAGATTTAGGATTGCCATTTTACGATCCGATTATGATTATAGAAAAAACCGAAGGTAGAATGGCGGAAGATGATTTTTGGATTCGTATAGAGAGGTAGCTGGAATGATAGAATTATTTGAGCAGAATATCCGTACAAATGATCGTCAGTCATCGAAAGGGAACCAACTAAAATGGGAGAATAAAGGAATATGGTACAAAGCTGATTACACAGGATATGAAGGCTTAGTTGAATACATGATATCGCATCTTCTAAAAAAATCAACATTGACCGAAAATGAATTTGTATGTTACGACCTTGAAAAAATAAAATACAGTTCTGTGATTTATAATGGGGTAAAAAGTAAAAATTTCCTGAATGAAGACTGGCAGATTATCACTTTGGAACGGCTATTCAAAAATTTTTTTGGAGAAAGCCTATATAAAACCTTGTATAGAATACCAGAACATAAGGAGCGCTTGCATTTCTTAGTACAACAGGTGGAACGCATAACTGGACTTCAGAATTTTGGTATTTATATGAATAAACTTCTGACAATTGACGCATTTTTCCTAAACGAAGACCGGCACACGCATAATATAGCGGTTCTGATGAATGGGAACGGAGATTATATGTACTGTCCAATTTTTGATAATGGAGCGGGACTTCTGTCAGATACAACAATGGATTATCCTCTATCTGGAGATACTTACTCACTAATTGATAATGTTCAATCCAAAACAATATGCAGTGAATTTGACGAACAATTGGATATTTCCGAATCTTTATATAACATGAATCTAAAGTTTCACTTTACTAAAAAAGATGTAAACGAATTACTCGTAAATGCAGGAGCATATCCAGAAGAGATACGCAACCGGGTGGAGACCGTTATATTTGCACAGATGCGAAAATATACTTATTTGTTTTCGTAGCCCTTATAATGGATTAAGAAAATCTATCTCCGCTTTCACACGGAGATAGATTCTATCTTACGCCTCTTCCGTCAACTGTCCAAACTCCGTCTTCTCAAACTCCTGAATGGAAATATGTTTCTTATTCGGATTGGCATATACAAAAGTCTTGTCTACATTTTCCAAATAATTCTGAATCTTATCGTTTGTTGCACTGATAATTGCCTGGAATCCAAGTCCTCTGATCAAAGAAATACAACTTGCCACTTTTTCCGCATCCATTTTAGAAAATGCCTCATCCAATACGACAAGACGCAATGTTGGATTACGACGCAATTTAGGCGACAGATTCACTCGATACACCTGCGCAAAACTTGCCAAAAGTGCCACATACAACGGATTCTGTCCTTCTCCTCCGGAATTTTTCTTAATCATCTTACTCAGCCCGATCTTCATATCTTTTTCACCATGAACAATCTGCTGCATATCGAAAGAAAGATACGTTCTGTAATCCGCATATTTTTCCATATTCTTTCTCGCTTCATCCTGCTCTTCTTTCGTTGCATTCTCCGGTGGTATAAAGATATGGATCAACTCATTCATCATTTCCCCATATTCTTCTTCATGTTCCATCGTAAACATGTTCATCTGATTGTCCATTGAACCGCTTAACTGATGCGGGTCAATCTGGAGAGCATCATCCATGAACATCTTATAGTATTTGCCATCCGCACCTTTGTTTTTTGTGATTACAAACTGGTATTTATCCTTACCAAAGTCCAGACGGCTGATGATACGATTGAGCTCATCTCTTCGCTGATAAGCCTCGCGGATAGCGCTTCGGATTTTGAAAATGAAATCATCTTTGAAATGTTCTACCGCTGATTTTGCCTGTTCCTGTGCAGATGCCCGATATCGCTCCAAGTCCTCACAAGTAAGACTATCCAACAGTTTATCGTACATCTTATTATCCTTCACACTCGTTGAAAATGAGCGATTTGGATATTGCTGGTTATACACACTTCGAACATCAACCAGCTTCTGATAAAAACGATCCATCTGATCTTTCAGCGGGTTTTGTTCCATCTGTTTTTGTCGTTTCATATAATCATAATTAAGCGATTTTGTTTTCTCAAGATATTGTTGAAATTGACTTTCCAGCATCTGTGTTCGTTCTTCTGAACGCCGTTTGTTCTCTTCTGCCAACATTTTTTCTCGTTCCATCCATTCAGTTTCTGTTGTAATAATCATATTATTAAACTTTTCTATATCCTGCTCATTCTGCCAGATTGCTTTTTTCACCGAATCTATGGACTCCTTCTTTTCTTCCTGCCGGCGCACAATATCTAACTTCTGTTTCTCCAACATATCTACAGACTCTTCGCGCAGCTTTTTCATCTGCTCAATGACATGTGCTTTTCGTTTCTCTTTTTCTGAAATCTGACCAGCTTCATTCTGCCACTGCATATAATCCGCCGTAGGCTGCAACAACATTTCAAATTCTAAAATGCGCTTGATTTCTTCCAGCATCTCTTGTAACGGAAGGCGTTCGTTCTGCAGCTCACCCTGTTTTCTTTCCAGCTGCAGAATACGTTTACGCATACTTGTCTCACCGATATAAGCTCGTCTTGTATAGTTATCCGGGTTGATATGCTGCATACGGAAGCCTTTATAAAGCACGCAATCCGATGTAATACCGATTTTACAGTCACGTAATTCTTCAATCGATTCGCATTTCTTAACATTTCCCAACACAAATCGGATATAAGCCTGCACATAACTTTCTTTTGCCTGCACTTCCTCCGCCAAAGCTCCTTTTTGCACTGTAAATTCTTCTTCATTGACACGCTCTGTGTCCAGCACTGCTGCTCTAAAGAATTTTCTCTTATCCATCTCCCGATAAATTTCCATCGCATCTTTTGCATACTTCGGTTCCACGATCAATAAAAGCTTATTATTTCCAAGATATCCTTCCACCGCATTGTGCCAACGCTCATCCTTCACATCCAGAAGGTCTGCAAGAATCTGTACATTTACCAGTTTTCCAACACGCTCATGCAGACGTTTGCGCAATTCAAAACGTGCTTCTTCCAGCTCGCGTGGATATGCTTTCTTGCCCTGCTTTAATTCTCTTAATTCTTCTTTTATCTCTTTTTCTTCTTTTTTAATACGATTTAATGTTGTCACCGTATCGGTGCGCTCTGTTTCCAGACTGTCCCGGATTTCCAAAAGGCTTTTTTGCAGACGTTCCAGTTCCCCCTCTGTAATTGTTCCTTTTTCAAACTTCTCAATATCCCAGATTGTCTGATTTGGAGTAACCTCTTTATCTTTCCACAAATTCAATTTCTTAGACAACTTTTGTATTCTTGCCTTACTGTTTTCCAGCCGTTCCAATACTTCATTTAAATTGCCAAGCTCCATCTGCAACGAATCGTATCCGCTTTTTGCAATATGATATAGAATATCCTCATAATCCTTTTGAAGTTCTTTCAGCTCCTTATTCAATTTTTCCTGTTGTGTCTGTTGCTGTTTGATTCCCTCTGTCCGATCTATAATCCGTTCCCGCAACTCTTTACTTTTCCGTTGCAGTTGTAGCAATTCCAAACGTTCAATCTGATAATCACAACTCTCGGCCGCCTGCTGTTTTTCTTCATAAGACTGATACGCTTCCCGAATGTCCGTCAGATAACGGATTTCTTTCATTGTCTCCGCAATCTTGCTTTGCATACGTCCATATTGCATAACGCTTTCCTGAAGATCTTCAATATGAATATCCTGCTCCATACAAATGTATTCTTTCACAAAATCTTCTAATTTGATATTCATTTTAAATGGAATTGCACGTTTAAACAGTCGAGGAAATTTTTCAATATCCAACCCTCCAAGATATACATCATACAGCTGTCGACGGAATCGTTCATTACTTGAGCCGCAATAATACTGCTCTTTTGTAAATGTTCTGCTCAAATATTCTTTAATCTCTATCGTTGTAAGACACCGTTTTTCCGCGCGATATTGATTTTCCAGAAGTCCGCCCGCATGCCAAAAGAACTGACGGCTAATTTCATTTGTTGCTGTCTCTACGTCAAATACAACACCGACACATTGTTTGTCTTTTGTATCTGTACGCTCAAACTCCAAAACAATTGTACTGGAAAAATTTTTATTTCTTAAATACTGTGATTCATTATTCTCACTGATATTGACCATTCCACGAAGATATTCGATGAGTGAGCGGTCAGAATCATCCGCCGCTGCTTTATTGAAAAATCGACGACCATCCGTATCTGCATAAAGCACTATCTGCATCGCATCCAACACCGTTGATTTTCCACTTCCGGAATGTCCTGTAAAAAAATTGATTCCCTCACTAAGTGTCAATATTTTTCTATCTATATAATGCCAGTTATTCAGGCATATTTTTGAAAGGGCCTCAAATGGCTGTTGTTTCTCCACGATGTTCCTCCTCACTCTCTACCTCTTTATGAAAAACGCTTTGCTGAGATTTCAGTTCCTTTGCTTCCTCAAATGTTGTCAGCAGTTCCCGGATATCATCCCCGAGCAATACCGCATGAATGCTTGGATAAATTACCACCCTGGTAGCTTCGTTTAATTCTTCCAATGAATCCAATGGTTCAACAATCTGATATTTTTTCAGCATTGCTATTGTACGTTTCATCTCCGTTGGAGATGGCAGTCCTTTCAAAACCCGAAACTCTCCCGCTTTTCCATTAATTGCCCCAAGTGTCGTAACAATATGGCTGCTTGATGAAACCGTTGCCATTTGCTCATCATAGATTAATTTCAATAATAATAAATAAATTGTTGCCAGCTTCGGTAATTTCTCTCCCCACAGCGTTTCGCCTTGGATATAAATAATTCCCATGTGCACATTCTCACATAACTGAATTCCTGATATCGCAAAGTATGCTTTTAGAAATTCGAAATGTCGCGTACATACGCGATAATCTTTTTCATACTGCAGTCGACCTGCCCGGCGGTCAAATTTTTGTTCTAATATAAATGTCTGACGAAAAAGCGTCTGGATTATTTCGGTAATCGCTTCCTGCTCTTCCTGCAGCAATTGTTCGTAGTATTCTATCATTTGTTTTTCCTCTTATATTCCTCTTCGCACAAATTTTAAAGCCGGATACTTATAACATCCATTTTCAATCTGTGGCGTATCCTCTTCAAGCACAATATATTTGCTGTTTCTTCTTGTGCTATAGTCATATGCCAATATCAGTTTCTCGAAGGACTCTTCATCTGCTATTTTCAATTTCTCTACATCCATAACATCATCCTTCATATGTTCCTCAATAAAAGCTTCGATTTCCTGCTTGCTGTATCTTTGCAAAATTCTGTTCAGTTTTAATACATCTTCTCTGTTCAAGTCCTCTATCGTCTCATCCTCTGCCATCTGACTAATGAAATCTTCCCTTGGCCTTCTCCGTTTATACAAAGATTTCTCCGACAACATTTCCAATAGAGACATATTCATCCGCTCTCCGGTAAGCTGCAGCATTTCCTCATAAGAATAACTATTTCCACGATTTTCCACCTGTGTATTCTGTTCTTCTGTCACAGCTGCCGACATCTGATTAAGCAATTGAACAACCAAACCTTTCGTATCTGTTTCTCCGCTGAGCAGATAATTCAATCTTGTAACCGTCGCTCTTACATATTTGGTATGTTCCTTATCCATGTTTGAAATCCGATGTTCAATATCATCAAATCCTCTCTCAATCATATCCAACAAGTCTACCACGTCATCCTTCGTATCCCCCATTGCCTTAGAACGCTCTCTGACCAGCCCTATCCACTCTTCATTTTCTCTCATGTCACGCAGACATTTCTTAATATCCGTCTTGTAAATATAAAAGTTATCAGATGTCTTCAATATATGATATTTTTTACGCACGATTTCTTCTACATAACCTTCCAAATGTTCTTTTAACAGATCATGGTAAGATTGCTGATCCAATAATCGTCCAAAAAATTTATCCATATTATGAAGCATATCCTGCAGTACTTTATTCAATCTTCTTGTATTAACCAATGCAGTCCGCAGCATACTTAAGTTTACTCTGGAATCATTTTTGAAAGAAAATAGTGTCGCATATACATTCTGAATATAAATCTCAGTCTCTTCCATATCTTCTGAGCCCAAACGTTCAAATGCATCAATAAAAATCGCCGCATAATCCGGAATTACAATATTGGTTGCAAGCGTATTATAGTCTTCTAGTTTTTTAAGCCATCCTGTCCGAAGCAGCCATTTCAATGTTCTGCTCGCCGGTGTCTCCAATAAATCGAACTCTGTTTCATCCTCTTCCTGTTTTAACTGAAAATGTTTCTTTATATACATATCACTTAACACTTGAATACAAACTTCCCGTGTTAAGAAATAATTACTGTATTGATATTCTTCATTGATATTCAATAACGCCTCCATATAAGCCTCCCGGTTGACCGACCGGAACAGCCCCCAGAATTTATCTGGAATTTCAAAACGTAACTGCATAGAATCTCCTTATCTGTTCGTGCTTATCTGGATGATTGTCCAAAGAATCTTATATACTCTATATTTCTTCTATTTTCTCTCAATCATCACTTTGCCCTTTATTATAACACGAGAGCTTACAAAAATGCAGTATAAAGCAGACGGCAGATTTTCTACACAGATTTTTTTCATCTTTTCATTTTATAAAAATTTCATGTTTTCCTTAGTTTTTTCAGACTTTTTCGCTTGAATTCCTTAACATTTCGTACTACACTATCTTTTACTAAAGACGAAAGGATTGAAAACATATTATGCAAGAAGTAAAATCACCAAAACGACCTATGATTTTTTATTATATTATTGTACTTGTCGCCATTCTTTGTATAAACTTTCTTCTCCTTCCTGCGCTGGAACAACGTCAGGTCAAAGAAGTAGATTACGGCACATTTATGACAATGATTGATGAAAAACAAATCGATTCTGTAAACATCGAATCAAATCAAATCATATTTACAGATAAATCAGGAGATACAGTATATAAAACCGGAATTATTGAAGATCCAGATCTCGTAACCCGGCTTCACGAATCTGGTGCTAAATTTTCATCCGAAATCATTGAGCCGACATCTCCAATTATTAGTTTTTTAATGGCCTGCTTTCTTCCAATGTTGATCATGATTGCACTTGGCCAATGGCTGTCCAAAAAAATGCTGTCTAAGATGGGTGGCGGAATGAATTCCATGCAATTTGGTATGGGCGGAAAGAGTAATGCAAAAGTATATGTCAAATCTTCCAGTGGTATTAAATTTTCTGATGTTGCCGGTGAAGACGAAGCAAAAGAGCTTTTATCTGAATTAGTAGATTATTTACACACCCCGGAAAAATATCGTGAGATTGGTGCCTCTATGCCAAAAGGTGCGCTGTTAGTAGGCCCTCCTGGAACGGGTAAAACATTACTTGCCAAAGCAGTTGCCGGTGAAGCCAATGTTCCGTTCTTCTCTATTTCAGGTTCTGAATTTGTTGAGATGTTCGTCGGTATGGGAGCTGCCAAGGTGCGTGACCTGTTCAAACAGGCAAATGAGAAAGCTCCTTGTATTGTATTTATCGATGAGATTGATGCGATTGGAAAGAAACGTAACGGACAAATGTCTGGAAACGATGAACGTGAGCAGACTTTAAATCAGTTGCTTACTGAGATGGATGGATTCGACGGCTCTAAGGGAGTTGTTATTCTTGCCGCAACAAACCAACCAGATTCTCTCGATCCTGCACTCCTCCGTCCAGGACGTTTTGACCGTCGTATTCCGGTCGAACTCCCAGATCTGCAAGGACGTATTGATATTTTAAAAGTACATGCCAAGAAAATTCGTGTTGGAGATAACGTCGATTATGCTGCTGTTGCCAAAGCTGCTGCCGGCGCCTCCGGTGCTGAACTTGCTAATATTGTAAATGAAGCTGCCCTTCGTGCTGTCCGTGACAATCGTAAGTTCGTCACACAGGCAGATATGGAAGAAAGTGTAGAAGTTGTTATTGCCGGATATCAAAAGAAAAACCGAGTTCTCTCCAATAAAGAAAAACTCGTTGTATCTTATCATGAGGTCGGTCACGCACTTGTCGCCGCGAAACAGACAGAATCTGCTCCGGTACACAAAATCACCATTATTCCAAGAACTTCCGGTGCCCTTGGATATACGATGCAGGTTGAAGACGGAGAGCATTTCCTCATGACAAAGGAAGAGCTGGAAAATAAAATTGCAACATTTACCGGTGGACGAGCTGCCGAAGAACTGATCTTCCATCAGATTACAACCGGTGCTTCCAACGATATTGAACAGGCCACAAAACTTGCTAAAGCAATGATTACCCGTTATGGTATGAATGAAGAATTCGATATGGTTGCAATGGAAACTATGACCAACCAATATCTCGGTGGTGACAGTTCTATGACTTGTTCACTCGAAACTCAAACCGAAATTGACAAAAAAGTCCGCGATCTTGTAAAATTGCAACATTCAAAAGCTTATAAAATACTTGAAGATAATGTTGGTAAATTACATGAACTGGCTCAGTATCTGTATGAGCATGAGACGATTACAGGTGAAGAGTTCATGGAGATTTTGAATAAACCGGTTGAGATTCCGGCGAAAGAGACTGACGAAGCATAGCATTTTTTATTAGGCTTCCTTCATATGGCTTAAACCAGTGGGGACGGAGTTTTCGGCTCATTATGTGTTCCCACTGGTTTCTTTTTATAGCTCTGTTGATAACTATAATGTTAACAACTTTTGATCCAGTTCTTCCAGCTTCTCCTGTGACAAAGATTTTTGATTTTTATTCAATATTCTCGGCGTAATCCAATCCTTTATAAACACCGGAAGTTCTTCACTTAGCATCGGCAAATATGTTAAAACCAGTTCTTTTGCTTCCGGACTTTCTAACAATTCACATACTCTTGTATCTATACTGTACTTGCCGATTCGTCCATCATTCACCCCATATACCGTAAACTCACCCAACATTTCCTTCAGCCATCTCACACTCAGTTGAAACCATTGCGCCACATCCGGATTTACCCTGTTTTTATCTCCCACGCTGGTTAATGGCTTTGCAAGTGAAAATCCATGTTCACCTTTTCTGAAAATATGAACTTCAAATTCCACATTTTTCTGTTCCAAACATTGCGCAAACACCAGAATGTGTTTCGGCGGTGTCACCTTATCATCTCTTGTTCCAAACAGAAATGTCGGCGGCGTTTTCTCATCTATACATTCTATAATATCCGGACACTCCAGTGCACGTAACTCACTGTGAAGAATTCCCGGATATCCCAGTAACAGCACATCCGGTCGCTGTGGTCCATGTGTTGCTGTAGCTGCCGCAAGATGTGCTCCTCCGGAAAATCCTAATAGTGCTAGTTGTTCTTTTCCTATACAGTATTCCTCTCTGCAATCCCGAATCCATTCTAATGCTTTTTGTGCATCCGTCATGGGATCTTCTATTGTAGCATTTTCCTTATCTGTCACTGTTGTATATTTTAATGTAAATGCCTGATATCCTTCTGCCAGATAGGCTAACGCAATCGGTTCAGACTCCAGAAAACTACAAGTTCTAAAACCTCCACCTGGAAATATCAAAATTGCCGGATACTCCTTAATATTGTCCGTCTCATCATTCAGTTCGTGAAGATACCCCGTCAGTTCCGCATATTCACCTATTTTTTTCTTTATAATTCGCATGCTGATTTATCCCCGCTTTCCAAATATTCAACTTGATACCGAACCGCCTGTCTCGGAACAAATATCGAGCAGATTGAAACGATTTCTTTTACTCGCTTTTCTGCTCCACCGCCTCCTGCCGGCCCATTCGTATAAAGCGCTTCCACTTCATTTGCAAGCAATTCTGCCTGTAATCGTTCTGTCGTTCTTCCGCTCACATGAAGTCTTACTTCTGTTGGAGTTCCAGCATTCATCTTGGATGTGAGCAAATCACCATACAAAGAATTATATCCTATAAAATCTGCACGATATTCATCCAACTGAATTCCTGTTAAGTTGATTCTTTTCTCTATAATATCAGCAGCCATACGTGCCCTCTCCAATGCAGTCTCACCTCCATAAGAAATCTCACCTTCTCCGATAAAGCAATCCTTATATCCAACACTTACTTTCAAAGTTTCCGGACGACCATGCGTTGTCGCATTATGTGCCAGTACTCTGTTTTCTCCTACTTGTGTAAATACTACATTTGAAAAGTCTGCTGTTGCATCCGGTGTCAGATAAGCTTTTGGATTATGAATCTCATATATTGTCTGCTCTTTGCAGATATCTACGCTTACCAGACCTCCGGAGCCTTCTACTTTTGTTACGACAAAGCTGCCGTCTTCATGAACTTCTATCAAAGGGAATCCTAATTTATATAAATCCGGCACATCTTTGATTCCCGTATCTGCATAGTATCCGCCAGTCACCTGTCCTGCGCATTCAAGCAAATGTCCAACCAGCACAGCTTGTCCCATTTGATCCGGATTGTTTTCTAAATCCCATCCAAATTCATGCACCAGTGGTCCAATGGAGAGTGCCGGATCTGACACACGCCCTGTTATTACAATGTCTGCCTGTTCATTTAACGCTTCCTGAATTCCTTCCGAACCCATATATACATTTGCAGAAATTAAAAAATCTTTTAATTCTTCCAATGGCTTCCCGTTTTCCAGAACTATATGATCCTTATATTTATCCAATTCATCTGTTATATCATCCCCTGTTACGCAGGCAATCTTCAATCCTGAAACGCCTATCTCTTCCGCAATTTTTTTCGTCTGTTTTGCCGCAGCCTTCGGATTTGCTGCACCCATATTTGTAATCATCTTTACATGATTTTTTGCTAACAAAGGCAATATCTTTTTCATACGATATTCCAGTAATTGATTGTATCCCTTTTCTGGGTCTTTCTCCTTATCCTGCTGTCCGATTGCAACCGTTCTTTCTGCCAGACATTCAAATATAATATAGTCCAGCTTTCCTTTCTCAATCAATTCCATCGCCGGTTCAATTCGATCTCCCGCATAACCGGCTCCACTTCCGATTCGAATCGTCTTCATTATCGCTCTACCTCCATTTCCAATAATGCCATGCCTAATGTTTTACCATGTCGGTCTATCGCCAGAGAACGTGTTACCCCACCGCCCAGTGTATGGTCCAGAACAAAATTCAAAGCATGCAATCCATCCAGTTCATATCGAACAACTTCTCCTTTGCATATCTCCTGAAAATATTCTTTTACCACTTCTTCTGTTAATACTTCTTTTAAAAATTCGTAATCTGCCTCATTATAGGGAATTACAGAAATATTGGAAATATCCCCTTTATCTCCGGTTCTTGAGTGTGCAATTTCTCTCAATTTCATCTCATTGCCTCCTTCTTTTTATACTCAAATCTTACCATTTCGCATTCTTTCCACAATAAAACGAGTGATAATTTCTAAAATTTTAGAAATTATCACTCGTCCCTAATCTTCCTTTATAAATTGCTTCTATCCACTATATACTCAATCGTTTCTGGAACCTTCACATCCAATTCAACTTCTTTTCCACTTCTTCTTGCCGATACCTTAATCTCACCCTGCGGTGTATTGAAAGTACATATAAAATAGTTCACCGTATTTGGCATATAAGGTTTTATTGTAACCTTCGAAAATCCAGGTTCCTCTGGAATAATTCCTGCGATACCATTATAATACCATTCAATAATATGTCCCATCATATCGTGACAATGACTTCTTGGATTATTTTCCCAATATTCACCCAAAGTTGTCTCTCCATCTAAAATAAATGCATAATAACTTGGGTGTTCTTCTCTTAATATAAATTGCGCAATCAAATCATTCATTCCATTTTCACGCGCTGTCTGAATTACATATGGAAGGCCTACTTCTCCGGCAATAAAAGCCTGCTCATTCACAAGTGTCTGACGGAAAGCCTTTACTATATCGTCTTTCTTATTTTCTGGAACAAGCCCCCAGTATAATGGAAGTGCCTGACTTGCCTGTGTCATAACTAATTTATCCGGATGATCCCAGTTTTTATAACACCAGTATCCTTCCTCATTCTGTACAAGTAGTTTCTCATTATAGTTACTCTTAATTTCATCTGCATATGTTTCTAATGTTCCTTTATCTTCATCTTTTCCAAGCATCTCTGCAAATCTTGCCAACACTTTTGCGTCTGCATAGAAAAAGGCAGTCTCAATATTTTCTCTTGCAAGTTCATTTCTTGGATTTCCCCAATCTCCTAATCCATGATTGATAAACCCATCTTCCGTCACTTTCGTTTGAAGATATTTGAAATATTTCATTCCCGCATCATAATTATCTTCAATAATTTTCTGATCCCCATAGAAAATGTAATGCCAATACGTTCCTATAATACAAGTACTTCCCCATGGAATAATATCATAAAAGCTTCCCATCCCCGGAACCGGAAGTACATTTGGAATATAACATGGCGCCTGTCCCGGCATGAGTCCATCTCCTGGATAAAATTTATTTCCTTCATAATCATAGAAATAATCATCCGCTGTATGCTGTTGCACTCTCATGTCTAATAAAAATTTTTCCCAAAGTTTTTTTCCGTTTTTCATATACATGATTGCCGGTGCCATTAAATGATTTGGCTCCTGCCATGCAAAACGTTCAATCGTTGGACAGTCCGTATGCACACTCATCATATTCGCTTCAACTGCTTTTTCCACCATATCATAGATTTGATTATATCTCTCATCATCACATTCAAATGTTCCGCTTTCCTCATAAGCACTTGTAATTGCATGCCCTTTCATTTCACCAATTTCAACAGCATCTGATTTTGCTTCAACACCCATGAATCTCCCTGCAAAATACGTAAAAACTAATTTACACGTTTCCCATTCATCATCTTTTCCAACAATGTAAGTAATACAATTATCTATCATCATCCAGTTCTTTGCCATCTGATCTACATCACCTTCTGGTGAAAGTTTCTCTGCTGCAAGAAAATGAATTTCATCTCCTGCTTTTCCTTTGACCTTTACTTCTAACATACCGGACATATTCTGCGAAAAATCATAGATTTTACGAATTTCCCCTGACTCTTTATCCGCGTAATCGTGAAGATATTTTCCTTCATAAGTATGAATTACTTTAATTGGTGGCTGAGTTTGATTTTGTAGCTCTCCTTTCGGCTCATCCTCCTCTGCTACTATCTTCGCTTTTTCCCACTTAGAATCATCAAATGCTATCGTATTCCATCCAATCTGTGCTTTTCGCCCATCAATATATTCTGACCCATATACATTCGAAACAGTCACCATATGTTCTGCCACTTTAAATGTATCATCTGCTGTCATCACATCCTTGGTTCCATCTTTGTATTCAACCTCTAGGCACATAGCAAATACAAGACTTTTGCCATATGCGTGATATGGATTTGGACTCGGCGGCATAAACGCTGGAAATGCGAACGTATAATGATCGTTATTCATAATAAACCATCCATTTCCAATCTCTGCACCGATTGTATTTACACCTTCTTTTAAATACTTTGTTACATCAAATGTAACATACTGGATCAGTTTGTCATAGTTTGTCCATCCCGGATCCAAGACATGGTCCGAAACCTTCGCTCCGTTAATGTAAAAGTTGAACTGTCCCAATCCACATACATATGCAACTGCATTTGTAATCTCTTTTGTAATCTCTATATTCTTTCTTGTATAAAATGGACGTTCACTGCCATTTGTAATCCATTTTCCTAAGCTGTTCATTTTTATCCTCCTAAATAAGCTGTAAAAAGAACAACTTATCTTGCAGTTCTTCTTACAGCCTATTTATAAATTCTTATCGTTTATTATTTAACTTGTTCTTTTCTTCTTTCTAATTCTACCAATACTTTATCTGCCTCTTGATCATAATGATAGAATACTTTTAACAGAATAATGATGATGATTTCCAAAACTGCCGGTATAATAGCAAACAGTGAAATAATACCTATGTTTGTTGCCTGATTCTGTACTCCGTTTGCCACATATCCAGTTAAAGCAAGCACCCATCCAACCATTGCTGCTGCGAGTCCTGAACTAAGTTTCTGCGAAAAACTTGTAATCGCAGATCCGACACCTTCAATTCGTTTATTGAAAAGGAATTCACCATAATCAATACCATCGGAAGCCAATGTTGCTACAGGTACTGATAATGGTCCCGTTGCTAATCCTCCGATCACTGTTCCAACGATCAAAACCGGTACGTTTAAGCTCAGCGCTGCAAGTGCTTTAATAATACTTCCTATCATCTGTCCCGCTGCGCCTATATACATTGATTTTTTCTTTCCAAATTTCATCAGGCATGGACCTGTAAGAACTGCAATACTAATAAGTGTTGGAACAACACCAACCAGACTCAATGAAGTCATAAGCATTGGATCGCCCATTGAATAAGTATAAAAATAAGTCTGTGAACATGTTCCAAGCTGTACCATAAGATTTACTACAACTGTCATCACAAGAGCAAGTACCAGATATTTGTTCTTCACAAACATCTTTGTCCCCTCTAAGAAACTCACTGCTTCTGCTTTTTCGTTTGTTACACTTTCAACCGATTGTACATATTCTTTTGTAAAGAAGAAACCGATCAAAAGACCAATTGTTACTAATGCTCCGTAAATCATAAACAATGTTCGCCATGCTTTTATATCTCCTCCAAGAGAAAAGATAAGTGGAAATGTAAATGAGCATCCTAAAATTGTTCCACCTAATCCAACAAACATTGCGAATGTTGATAAAATTCCACGTTCTTGCATATTCTGTGTCATAAGAGGCATCAAAGCATTTTTAGCGATTCCTGTCATTGTATACATAATCGTTGTATATAAATTATATGTAACAAATGCATAAATCAATTGCATTGTACTTGATCCATTTTGAGGAATAAAGAAAATCAGTGCCAGTGATAAGCCCGTTGGAACTGAAAGCCATAAAAGCCATGGTCTGGCTTTTCCCCATTTTGTTCTCGTATGGTCTACAATCGTTCCTGCAACTAAATCACTGATTCCATCAAATAACTTAGATATGAAGAACATCGTACCAACCATTCCTGCTGCCAATCCGATATTATCTGTATAGAACATTGTTAAGAATGCCGCGATAATTGAATTTGCAACCTCTGGAAGTCCGCCAATTGCATATGCCAGACGTTCCGATAATTTTAGTTTCCCATTTTCTTTCGTATTCATCTTTACACCCTTCCTTTCAAATTTATATGTATTATAAAAAAATGTAGGTGAGTAGAATAGTCAGAAAAGTGACATAGTGAAAACAATAAATGACACTGTATTATTTTTCATGACATTTTGTGTTATACTGTTTACAAGCAATAAAAAGAGAAAGGGACGCTATTCATGAAATTATTTTCACCTGCCATCTACAATAAAAGCACGACATCTTCCTGTTCAGGCGAGACGATGTTGAAAATAGAAGACTTTCTAAAAGAATGCTTTCTGCAGTATGATACTGAAAACGCTCACCTGTACAACGTTTCCGCACTCGAAGAAATACGTAGCTTTTTACACAAAGAAATCTTGAATCAATTTCATGTTGACATTTTCTTGGAGGAAACTCTTTCTGAAGATTTTTTTAAGAACTTTGATCATGATGTCTTCCTTGTACGGCACCCCAGATTTCTTCCCGCTTTCCCTCACTCTCATGATTTTTTTGAAATCATGTGTGTGTTAAATGGCAGCTGTTCAAACTCCATTGGTGGACAAACATATATGCTTCAAGCCGGGGATATTCTAATCATTGCTCCAGGAACCATGCACACAATTTCGGACACAAATGAAGATAGTCTTATTATAAATCTTTTGATTCGCTCCAATACTTTTGATTCAAACTTTTTTTATATTTTGAAAGATCAGACAATTCTAAGCGAATTTTTCAAAAACACATTATATCATAATGAAAAATTCTCTTACCTTCTCTTTCATGCGTCTGTTGATTCTGAGGTATTTACGATTCTTACCGCCTTATATCAAGAGGAATGTGATAATAAGAGATACAAAAATGCAGTTAAAAATCAACTTGTAGAATTATTTTTCTCCCTGCTCCTTCGAAATCATGAAAAAGACTTATGTCTTCCAAATCCAAATGGATCAGATGAAGAAAACAACTTTATTTTTATACTCAAATATATGGAACAGCGATATCAAAATGTCACACTCCAAGAACTGGCACATTTCTTTCATTACAGTGAAAGACATATGATCCGCCTGCTAAAGGAATATACAGGGCAAAGTTTTTCCCAAAATATTCAAAAGATAAAATTAAAACATGCCGCTGAATTATTAATAACAACGGATCTTTCACAAAAACAGATTGCCTCTCGAGTCGGATATTCTAATCCGAATCACCTGAAAAAGCTCTTTATCCAACAATACCAAATGACACCAGCGGAATATCGAGCTCTAAATAAGGAAATTTAAAAGGAGCTAGCGCACCAGATATTATCTGCGCGGAGCTCCTTTCAGTCTACTATTCAAATTCTTCTATTTTCCATTCATCCATCCATTCGATTCGAACATTATCACCATCAAAGCGAAGTGGAAGCCAAACATAATCTGCAATTGATGCATTTATAAACAAATTCTTTGATGCATTTTCATCAAATATAAATTCCGCCTCTGGGTCAAAAATTGTCCGAAACATTTGCGCTGTTTCTTCGTATCCTTCACCTGTTATAAATTTCTCACCCTCTAGTTCTGGAATCTCAGGTCGCCAGCGATCTCCAATAGCAATATAAAGATCTTTCTTCATCGGATGCTTAAATACAGATGAAATTTGACAGTTGAACGATGTTTTTGATGTATCCCCCACATGCGGATTCCCAAGAATCTCATATGGTCCATGCCATAATTTTGACACTGCTATTTCTGATGGATTCGGATGATATCCTGTCGTTCCTGATGTAATCAAATAATGCATTCCTTTTCTCACAAAATGTGCTGGTGCCTCCCGAGTTTCCGGCGGTGCCGTGTGTGGAAAATGTTCTGAGTAATTCCCTGTCACATCAGTATACTCATCATTTAGATCCGCAACATATAACGTAATGTGTGGACGTTCACTGATTAAGTAAGCTTTATTGTCAACCGGCTCTACTGCAATATCAAAATCACCAACAGCCATTCCACACGGATTCACTCGTGCATTCTTCAATTTATATGGTCCCAAAATGTGGTCTGCCGTCAAAACTGTAAAACATGGGGGCTCATTCATAATCTTAAGCCATGCCACATATTTTTGTGTCATTTTATTGTATACAATGTGAGGGCGGTCCATCATCGATGTAGGATGTAATGGTGATGCCTCATCTTCCAGATTTGGTGGAATGATAATTCCTTCGTCTTTCCAGTTGTATAAATCTTTTGATGAATAACATCTTACTCCCCAATGCCATGTCTTATCCTGTCCAGTAGTATTTTCTTTGTTTTCTCCATACCAATAAAATGTATCTTCCACACAGATTACACTTCCACCATGTGCCTGAATTCGTTTTCCCTCTGTATCAAGCCATACCTGACCTGGTTTAATTGAATTGTTCATTCTGCATTCTCCTTATTTTTTTATCATTGTAGCAAGATTCAAATACAGCCCAAAGTATTTCAACTGACATATCAAAGGTTCATTTATGACATTTTTCCATCTTTGTTACGTGTTATATTATAGCTATACCCCAGATAAAACGAGCGATAATTTCTAAAATTTTAGAAATTACCGCTCGTCCCTAATCTTCTTTTATTTTATTGTACAATGTCGCCAACGATATGCCTAGTCGGGCTGCCGCTCTTTTCTTCCCTTCTACGCCACCTCCGCAATATGCAACTTCTGCCAGAATTTCTTCACGTTCAAATTTTCGTACCCTCTCTGCAAGCGTCTCTGTTTTTTGTTTTACTTTTAACTGGTGCTGTGCAAGAGTTGTTACAATTGAGATCGTTCCATTAGGAATATCCCCCTCCATGATTGGATAGACACTTGCAAAATACTCTTGATTTCCTTCCGTACGTACAATTCCTTCTATTGGTATCTGCGACTGAATCACCTGTGGAACCATTGCATGCTTTCGATACTTTGTTATCTCCTCTCCTTGAACTTCTTCAAGGCGCTTCCCAATGAACTCCCCATAAGCATCATTAAAATATATGATTCTTGCATTTCTGTTACAAATCAGAATGCCTTGTTGTAATGACTGTAAAATTGTTCTCGCGTGCATGGTTTTCAGGTCCTCCTTACACTCACTATCCCATATATACCAATCGTCCCTCAGGCTGTGGAATTTCTCTCCCCAAAATTCTTGCTGTCTCAATCCACTCCGAAATAACCTGCTCTGCATTTTTCAGTGCTTCCGTTTCCGTTGTTCCATCTGCCATACATCCCGGTAATTCCGGAACTTCTACAATAAATCTATTATCTTCCTCTGACCAATAAATAATTTGTTTATATTTATTCAATTTCAGACCTCCATTTTATATTTTAATATAATGTACCTTACTTGCTTAACTTGATATGCCTTCGCTTTATTTCCTTCCGGTTGAATATTAATAATTTCACTAACTCCCTCTTTATAATATATAAAATGATCCCCTTTTATTCTACATCGAAATCCTAAAACATCCAATAGTTTTCGAAGATCCAAAAATAAAATATTTTTATCTCTTGTTCCACACATTACCGCAGTCAATATTTTATCTACTGATGACAATTTATCCTCTCCTTTATTAAATTGTTCTTATTTGGAAATTTAGATTTGCTACTGAACTTAAATTCTTTGAAAAACTCATTTTATATCCTGATATGAATATAGATAAATGTACGGAATAAGAATTCAAAAGATTTAAATTCTCATTCCGTACTTCCGACTTTCACACGGCTTAACTAATCGATTAATTTTTAGAAATGAGTATAGATATAGCTTAAGCTAGCATCTGTACATTCGCAATGCGTTTCTTGTCGATAACTCTTCTTTTTTGTTGGCAATTCTGTGGAAAGATTTTTCGCAAATATATCAGTGTTTCTTCTTATCCACAGGAGACATTTATTAAGCCAAAAACTCCGTCCCCACTGGTTTCATGCATGGTATTACTTTTCTCCTAAAATCATTTTCACATCGTTTAATGAAATTTGAAGTTCTTCTGCAATCTGCTCCGCACTCAAATTTTGTTTCTTCAATTCCAATGCCTTTAAAGTGTACTGTATTCCTTGCTGTATTCCTTTCTGTATTCCTTTCTCTATTCCTTGCTGCAGTCCTCTTTTCTCCGCACTTTTCATAAATGAATTATGGTCCCGAATCACTTTCTGACGAGCCTCATACTCAAGACGTTTCTCTTCATCTGCACTTAATTTTTTCAAAGTATCATATGCTTCTTCTATGTACTTATCTTTTTCTGCCATATGCCTAAAATCCTCCTCACACCTTCCACCTAGGAAACGCATCCAAAGAATAATGCCTTCTTCATTCTGAGCCTCCGGAGGCAATTTTGCCAACTCCAACATATGCATCTCCATAAGATCTGAATATTCTTTCCCCGTCTCTGTATCACAAAATGCAATTCGACGATAGCATACATCATCCTCCGGGAAATGCACTGAATTCAAAATACTGACATGAATACATTTTTTTAATGTATCATAGCCCTCTCCCTCTTTAATCGGGTCTGTATACATTTTGCTCAAATAAAAAATGGAACGTTTATCCCAATATTCATATGCTGCCACCTGCATTTCAAAATCTATCTGTGTTCCATTCTTCAATTTTACACGCACATCTAAAATCCCATACTTATCATATTCTTTTCTCAATATTGTCTGTATAAGGATGGTAGATTCAATCTCATCAGGTGATACATTCAATAAAGCTGCAATAATGCCTTTCCTTACATTCTCATTCTGCATTAATTCTTTGAAACAAAAATCCACTGTGGGAAACATTATAAAATTTTCTTTTTCCTTTAATTCTTTTGTTTTTTTCATAGAATTTTCTCCTTTTTCTCATGACAATTATCTGTCAAACAGAAATAGAAAATCCTATTTTTCTTTATTTTATCACATTTGATTTTTCTGTAAAAGATAAATTTTCCACTTCCATTTTAACAGTCTTATCCTTGGTTTTTTATTAATATTTATTCGGATTTTTACATTTTGGATTTGTTACTGAACTCAAGTTCTTTAAAAAACTCATGTTATATTCTGAAATGAATATAGATAACTGTACGGAATGAGAACTTATAAAATTCAAATTCTCATCCCGTACCTTAGACTCTCAAGAGTCTTAACTAATCGATTAATTTTTAGAAATGAGTATAGATATAGATTAAACTATCACCTATGCCTTCGCAATGTATTTCTTGTCGATAACTCTTCTTTTTTGTTGGCAATTCTGTGGAAAACTTTTATAAAATCAGTCCTCTCTCGTTCTCCTTATTATGCCAGCATAATTTCTATAATTTCCAGCTTATCTGCTTCTACAATTTCCAATTTCAGCTCATATTCTCCAGCTTCCATACATATCTCCTGGTTTGTTATATTTGTAACATCCTTATTATCTGTAAGTGTTATTTCGCCTGCACAAGTTCCATTCATTTTTACTTTAACTTTTCCGCTGCCACGATATTTTAAGGAAATTTCCTTCCACTCCTGCTCACTCTTCACATAGCGAAACATCACTTCATCTTCCACAGAAATATTCATCAGTACCTCTGGATATTCCTCTGCACTCCCTGCATCTTCATTCACTCCGATATACACGGAACCGGACATTTCACATGCCTGATATCCCTTGATGACCTCTCTCGGTGCAAATGGCTCTCCGATGCCCTGCGAGGTCATCTTCACCTCCGGGATTGTACCATCTTCCAATATCTCTATCTTCTCGATGCAAAGTCTTCTGTGTTGCTGTACTCCTCGGCTGCAACGATGATAAAATACATACCACTGTCCATTTACACATTCAATTGAGCCATGATTATTCCAGCTCGCCGGATCGCATCCGTCATTATCAATGATAATTCCACGATAAGTAAATGGTCCCATCGGAGACTTACTTGTAGAATATCCAAGTGAAGTTGGTTTCCCACGTTCCATATCGGCATATACATAGTAATAGGTATCACCGATTTTTCTCATGGAAGAGCCTTCGTGAAAGAAATGTTCTTCTTCCGTCACCAGATCATCTACTATCTCATCTCGATTGAAGGAAGTCATATCTTCATTCAGTTTTACTCCATGTGAAAATAATTGTCCCCAATAATAATATGCCTGTCCATCATCATCAATAAATATTGCCGGATCAATTCCCCCACACGGAAGCTGTATTGGATTTGTAAATGGTCCCTCCGGTCTGTCTGATATTGCAACTCCTTCACTGTCATCCGGCATGCAAAAGTAAAGATAATATTTTCCATTGCGTTCCAGACAATCCGGTGCAAAGAGAAGTGCCGGCTTTTCCTTTTCTTCTTTTTCTGCCTCTTCAAATTTTGCCTTCATATCGACACCATTCTCAAGGTCTCGCTGAATCATTTTCTGGATAAATGGTGTTGGATGGCTCCAATCAATTCCTGAATATTTTGGTGCAACCGGGTTATTGAACCAAGGAATCTGATTACCGTTTAACGATTCCTCATGAATCGTCCAATGCTCCATATCGGCTGTCGATACCACATGATATTTCTCACTACAATAAACATCTTCTCTGTCATCAAAACTCCCATATACATACAACTTTCCATCCGCCATTACATGTCCCTCGCTGTCCGGCACATGATATTCCAATGGCAATATAGGATTTCGTCTGTTACTGAACTCTCTCATGTTATTCTACCTCTATCTTAATCTTCTCTGCCGTGATTTCTCTGCTACTTTCCAGATTGGTTGTATCAATCTGATACTCCACGCCCTTTGGCACTTTCACCTGCAATACCATTCCATCCTGCTCTTCCTTCACCTGAACTGAAATCTCCCCTGCCACAGAACGATAAATACACTTAAACTCATGTATACTTTCTGGCAAATACGGGCATATTTTTATCTTTCTAAATCCCGGTTCCTCTGCTTGGATTCCTGCGATACCATTATAATACCACTCTACGATATGTCCCATCATATCGTGGCAGTGGCTTCTCGGATTGGTCTCCCAATATTCACCCAATGTCGTCTCTCCATCTAATACAAATGCATAATAACTTGGATGCTCTTTTCGTAAAATGAATTGACAGATCAAGTTATTCATCTGATATTTGCGTGCTGTCTGAATTACATATGGAAGTCCGATTTCTCCACTGACAAATGCACCTTCTGTTTCCAAAGCATCGTAAAATGCTTTCACAACATCTACTTCTTTGTCCTCCGGTACTAATCCCCAATAAAGCGGTAACGCTTCTACTGCCTGCGTCATAAATAACTCGTCCGCATGATCCCATGTACGGTAACACCAATATCCTTTTTCTGCATTCCAGACAAGCAGCTTTTCATTGTAGTTTTTCTTTACCTGCTCTGCATAAGCCTCCAGCTTCTTTTTATCCTCAAGTTTCTCAAGAATCTCGGCAAACTTCGCAAGCGTTACGGCATCTGCATATAAGAAAGCCGTCTCAATATTTTCTCTTGCAAGTTCATTTTTCGGATTGCCCCAGTCACCCAGGCCATGGTTGATAAATCCTTCTTCTGTAACCTTTGTTTTTAAATGTTCCAGATATCTCATACCTGCATCGTAGTTATCTTCAATGATCTTCTTATCCCCATAGAACATATAATGCCAATATGTTCCAAGAATACAGGTGCTTCCCCAACCGATGATATCATAAAAACTTCCCATCCCCGGAACCGGAAGTACATTCGGAATATAACATGGACACTGTGACGGCATCAATCCATCTCCCGGATAGACTTTATTTTCTTCAAAATCATAAAAATAATCTTGTGCTGTATGTTGCGCTGTTCGCATATCCAACAAGAATTTTTCCCACAATTTACATCCATTTTTCATATACATGATAGCTGGTGCCATCAGATGATTCGGCTCCTGCCATGCAAATCGCTCAATTGTCGGACAGTCGGTATGCACACTGACCATATTTGCCTCAACTGCTTTTTCCACCAGACTGTAAATCTGCTCATAACGTTTGTCATCACATGTAAATGTTCCGTCCGTCTCATAAGCACTGCTGATTGCATGAGCCGTAAGATTACGCACCTCACAGTTTTCCGGCTTCTCAATTGCAACATATCTTCCAGCAAAATACGTAAATTTCATTCTGCATGTTTCCCATACTTCGTCCTGTCCGATAATATAAGTAATACAGGAATCCAAATCTACCCAGCCTTTCGCCATCTGGTCGATATCCCCATTTTTTGCAAGTTTCTCGGCAGGGTAAAGATGAATTTCATCCCCCTCTTTTCCTTTTACTTCAAACTCTAAAATTCCTGACATGTTTTGTGTAAAATCATAGATGTCTTTGCTCTGTACATTGTTCAAATATTCTCCCTGATAAGAATGGAGCACCTTCACTGGTGGCTGTATCTGGTCGATCATCCGACCAGTCGGCTCTTTCTCCTTTGTAACAATCGAAGCATTCTCCCAACTTGTCGTATTGAACTCTGCTGTACACCATCCATCCTGATTCTTTCTTCCGTCAATTGTCTCCGAACCATATACATTACTCATTACAACCGGATGCTCTTTTACAAGAAAATCTTCATCTGCATGAATAACTTCTACTGTTCCATCAACATAAGTAATCATTAATTCTACTGCCAATACAAGTTCTTCACCAAATGGTTTATATGGATTCGGATTTGGCGGCATAAATTCCGGAAATTTAAATGTGTAATGCTCGTCCATCTTATAAAACCAGCCGTTTCCGACCTCCGCTCCAATTACATTTTCCCCTTCTTTTAAATATGACGTTACATTAAATGTTACATATTCAATCAGTTTGTGATAATCCGTCCATCCCGGGTCCAACTCATGATCTTCTACCTTGCATCCATTTATATAAAAATGAAACTGACCAAGCCCACATACCTTTGCCTCTGCATGTAAAACCTGCTTACATATTTTTATAATTCTTCTTGCATAAAATGGTTTTGCTGTTTTATTTGTAATCCAGTTTCCTAATATTCCCATTATCCAGATTCTCCTTCTGCTTTATTATATTTCATAGTATAGCAATCCCTCATTTTACAACATAGTTGCAAATCAGACACTCCTGCATTACAAAGATGACATTTCTATGAATTTTAAAGAATTTTAAATTTATCTTTGGTATAATAATTCAAGAATGCCTCTGCATTCTTGCTGCGAGATGCGCGTCATGCAATGCATGACATACTTCTTCTGCGCATCTCTGCAATCCTGCCGGAGGCTATATCAGATGGGGATTGACTCCCACCACTGATACTGATTTGTTACTCACCACCTACAGAGGTGGGAGTCATCTCACATCTGATATAACAAATTAACACTATCGGACAGTGAAAGGATACCTTATGCGATTTTATGATTCCTACGAATATGAAATAGATACAAATTTATGTAAAACAGAGCAACGATTAAAAGACTTATATTTCGAAAATCAAGACCGACACTTAGAAAAACCACATGATATTAAGGATTGCCGAGATATTTTTGTCAAAGCCAGTCACACAGATGATTGTTTATTTCCTAAATTCCTGGTTGACAATCTGGAAGAGGATTTATTTTTTCATAAAAACTTAGATTGCGAAATCTATAAACATTTTCGTTACCTTCCATGCAACTGGCACTCTCATTCTTTTTTGGAGGTACTCTGTGTTTTACATGGGTCTTGTTACAACTATATTCAGGAGCAAAAATTGGAAATGCAGTCCGGTGATATTTGCATCATTGCACCAAATACACCGCATGCTATCAGTGTATTTTCCGATAACTGTATCGTATTCAATATTATACTTAGAACCAGCACCTTTGAGACCGCTTTCTTCGGGACCTTATCGGAAAATGATGTATTATCAGATTTTTTCATGCGTATGTTATATCATTCACCGACACACCCTTACCTTCTATTCCGTACACATGGTGATCACGAATTATTTAATTATGTCGGCTATGCTTATGAAGAATTTATTGGAAACCGTCAATACAAAAACCGGATGCTCAATTCCATTATCGATGCATTTTTCATTACACTGCTTCGCAATCATGGTGCAAATGTTATCGTTCCGTCACTGGCTGAAGATGACCAGAATGAAAACCTGATATTCATCTTGAAATATATACAGGAGCATTTCGCTACAGTTACTTTGAAAGAATTGTCCTCTTTCTTCAATTACAGCGAACGACAATTACAAAGGATTATCAAATCCAGCACCGGTATGAGTTTCAGCGAAAATATCCAGCAATTACGTATGAACCAGGCTACCCGCCTGCTTACTAATCCAGATATTTCCATCGCGGTTATTTCCGAGGAATTAGGGTATTCAGATATCGGTAATTTCAGACAAGCGTTTAAGAAGTGTTTTGGGATGACCCCTTTGGAATATCGCAATAGAACCAGATAGGGAAGAACCAGATAGGGACGGAGTTTAATGGCTTTTGAAAAAAGCCATTAAACTCCGTCCCTATCTGGTTTCTAACGCAAACTTACTGCTCTCACAATCTTATTCCAGTTGAAATTATCCAATTATTCCCTTTTCCAACATTTCCTCAAAAGCTGTTTTTTCCGGCAAATCAAACGCAAATCTCTTCTCCAGCCAGCAACCTGCCAGGTCTGCCCATTTTGCAGCATCTGGATATATCTGTGATTTTGCCGCTGCCGTTGCCTGTGTAGAAAGTCCCAATCCATGAGGTCCTTCCTCAAATACATGCAATTCAAATGGAATCTTGTGTTCTGCCAATGCATGTGCCATACGAAGTGAGTGCTGTACCGGAACCAGTTCATCCGATGCAGTTGCCCACAGATACATCGGTGGTGTATTCTCCGTCACATGTCTTGCCGGACTGACTTCATCCAAAAGTTCCTCTGATGGCTCAGCTGTTCCCAAAAATGCTGTGTTTGACGCTTTGAAGAATGCTACATCCATCGGGCTTCTTTTTTCTGTATTATCTCTCATGAAAATATAGTCGCTTAATGTATAGCCAAGAATTGCTGCTGCCGGACGGAATTTTTCTTTGTCTTCATGGAAGTATTCACTGATTGTATCTGTATGCCAGTTTGTTGCATACATAGCAGCATTATGTGCTCCTGCCGAGAATCCGCAAACTGCAATCCGATCTGCATCAACTTTCCACTCTTCTGCCTGTTCACGGATGATCAGCATCGCCTGTCCAATCTCTCTCATCTGTGTCGGGTACAAACACTCTTCTTTTACCGGAAGTGGTTTTGAGATATCTGGGAATCCACCTGCATTCCCACCCATATAGGTAGAATATCTCAGAACAAATGTATGATATCCCATCGATGCAAACTTCATAGCAATTGGCTCTGCCTCACGATCAGAACAGCTCATATATCCACCACCTGGACAAATTAAAATTGCAGGTCTGGATTTTCCGGCAAGCATCTCCGGTGAATCTTCCAATACGTATGTTGTTAATGTAACGTCTTCTCGATTTTCATATAATTTGATCACTTCTGTTTTCATTGTAACACATTCCTCCCTTTTTCTTTCATTTTAATTAAGAATATATCTTTATACTATGTAGATTCTTTTTGTAAATCCGACATTTTTTTGCATTGTCTTATATTCCATATCCTACACACATTTACTCATAACAAACCTCAAATATCTCCATCCGTTTCAAATGGAATAGCCGGAATTCCTGCTGAATTATATAAATTCACCTGATACCATGAAGTTCTGGCAAATTTCACCTGTAATGGCTCGTCCTCAACCTGTTCCATCTGCAATACCAGTTTATTTCCTTCTACTATAAATGAATAAGCTTTTTCTTCCTCGCCTGCAAATACATGAAGTCCTTCCACCTTGTTACCTTTTACCACAATTCCGTCACCAGCATTATTCCATGTAATCGTAACAATATTTTTCTTACGTGTAACAGATTCCATACGCGGTGCATCGGCAAGAATGTCCTCTCCATATGCATATTTTCTTGCAAGAAGTGCCAGTCTCTCTCCAACTACTTTCTTATTCTTTGGATGGATATCGATCTGCTCTCCTGCATCTGAGATTGAACAAAGATGAACATTCGCTACCGTATCTGCAGTATCCTGCTGACACTGGCGGATGATTGGATATTCATTTTTTCTGTCATTGTCCATCCATTTTTCAAAGCCCGGAAGCTGCACAACCATAAACGGTAATGTATCATCTCCCCACAGTGTTCTCCAGTCTGAGATCAAGCCGGACAGCATGTCTTTGTAAAATACATTCATCCCCGGAGTATCGTCATCACTTTCTCCCTGATACCATAAAAATCCGCTGATTCCATATGGCGCAATTATCTTTACCATGTGCTCATACAGACTTCCCGGTATGCTTTGCGGCATCATTGTAGAAAGGTATTCCTGCAAGTCCATAGAATTGGTAGATTGTGCGAAAAATGCCTGTACCTCTTCCTCACTTCTTGTTTTTGGAAGTACAAATTCTGTAAACGGATCTGCAAACATATTTCCTCTGTCATTCATCGGATTCCCATGCTGCTTTTTCCAATACTCTTCCATGTCCAACTTTGCGACCTGATTCTCATACTCTTCCATCCATGCTGGTCCAACTTTCTTCACAGTCTCTGGATTCATCCATGCACACGCAACCGTACCACCCCAATTACAACCTATGATTGCAACCGGCACATCTAACGCTGATTCCAGTTCCTTTTGGAAATAATAGCCGACTGCCGAAAAGTACTCGAGATCCTCGTTTGTTGCCTTTCTCCAAATAGCCTGCCTACTATAGTCAAATTCTTCTATCTGACCATCATAGCTGATTTCTGGAACATCATAAAAACGAAGTCTATTCTTCGGCAGTTCTTCCATCGCCTCTTCTTTGTGCTTCTCATAACGCATCCAGAACTCCATATTAGACTGTCCGCCTGCCACCCATACTTCACCAATTGCAACGTCTTTATATTGCAAATGCTCTGTCTCTGTGGAAATATGCATCACTTCATCTTCGGATGCTTTTAATTTCGAAATCCATACTGACCACTCCCCATTTTCTTTTGCAATTGTACTTTCTTTTTGTCCTTGAACCTCTACAGTAACTGTTGTTTCTGGTTCACTTTGTCCCCATACACAAATCCTTTTTCCTCTTTGAAGAATCATTCCATCTTGAAATATTTTCGCTGTCTGTAACATCATTTTCTCCTATTCCGAACAACTGAATCCCGTTCTTTAAAAGTATTTTCTCTGTATTAATTGACTTAACACTATGTTAACTTGTTTTTTCTTGAATTTCAAGCACTTTTCCACTTTACTTCCAACTTTCTTTGCTGTTATAATATAGAAAATAAATCGTTAATGATCATGATATATACGATGACCATTAACTTTAAATCATAGGAAAGAAGCGATATTATGGACCAAGCTGCTTATTTTAATCAAATGCGAGAGAAACGGAAACATGAAATTCTCACTGCTGCCCGCAAAATGCTGTTAAAAGATGGGACAGCCTCATTTACTATGCAGAAGCTCGCAAAAAAATTAGATATTTCTACAGTAACTTTATATAAATATTTTAAAAATATGGAAGATGTTATGACCGCTATTGCAGATGAAATCATTCCTCGTACAGTTGCCCTAACACTGGATGAAAATGAAAAAATCATACAATCATACTCTCACATTTCTCCACTGGAACAATTTTTACAACTGTTTCATTCATTTTTTTATGAAATATTAAAACATAAAGATGACCTTACCTTATTACTTTTGATTGATACCTACACGCAGGATATACCTGCTATACAAAAGCAATCCGATAAAATTGCACTTTATACAGATACGCTCAATACCAGAACCGAACAACTTTTGCTGGATGCCCTGAAGAATGGAGAACTGAAAAATGAAATTGATATTCCACATTCCCTGAATTTTATTCACACAATCACATTATCTACTTTGCAGCATATCGGACTCTTGTCTGCCAAAGAATTCAAGAAGCAAAAACAAGAACTGCAAATTCATGTTGATGAAATCATTGCTATGTTCCGCGTATATTTAACTGCATAGTTTACGTAAGGCTGAAAAAATAATCCACTGGATTTGTGAAAGTATGCATGCAACAAAAAGGACTTCACTTTTACAAAATGAAGTCCTTTCACTGCTTTTTAGAATGCTTCCTTAATCTGCTTTTGAATCTCTCACTTATAGTCCCTCTACAATTTTCCGTATAACATCAATGTCCTCTACCAAATCCTCTGCTATAACTTCCACACTTTGACCTTTGGCAAGTTTCTTTTTAACCTGCTGTTTTAATAATTCATCTCTGCCAATCTTAATTCCGCTCTTAATTCCACGTCTCTCTGCACTATGCATATAGGAATTATAATCCCGAATTGCCTTTTGCCGTGCTTCATATTCCATTCGCTTTATTTCATCTTCACTCATATTTTTTAATGCTTCGTATGCCTCGCCAATATATTCATCTTTCTCTGCCATTTTCTTAAAATCCTCCTCACACGTCCCACCGAAGAAACGCATCCATTTCATAAGGTCCGTTTCATTTTGCTGCTCAGGAGGTAATTTAGAAAGTTCAAGGACATGCATTTCTATCAGATCTGTATATTCTTCTCCAGATTCCGTATCACACAAAGCAATCCTTCGGTAACATTATAAAATTGTCTGGTTTCGTTTTCTTTGGTTTACTTGTTTTTCTCATTGAATTCTCCTCTCTTTTGTGACAGCATAACTGCAAAAAAGATACAAGAATTCCTGTTAGACATAGTTTATCATATAGATTTTACCCGCGAAAGTACTTGTATATATTTTTAATTAACTGCTGTCTCGTTGTTTTCATCGGATTATCTGCTCGAATAATTGAGCCTTTGAATTGAAACACCGATTTGATTAATAGATTTCTTTCCAGATGAAAGAATATCATCTGAGTGAACCTAGAATAGCATATGTTCTATCCCATTGCAAGAAAAAAGAGCAAGATTTCTCCTGCTCCTGATTTTAACTCTATTCAATTCCCGCAATCTTCAACAATTCTTCAAATTTCTGAATCTTATAATCCGCTTTATTATATCCCGCTGCATCACCAATTCCCACAGCTTCCATCTCTGCTGCCTTAGCCGCATCAATTCCTGCATAAGCGTCTTCTACAACAACACAATCTTCCGGTTTCTCTCCGAGAAATTCCCCCGCTTTTAAGAATACTTCCGGATCTGGTTTTGAATGTGTAATATTATTTCCGTCTGAAATTGCATCGAACGCATCTAATAATTCAACCTTTTCCAGAATAAATTTTGCATTCTTGCTGGAAGAACCAATTGCCAGTTTAAATCCGGCTTCATGAAGTTTTTTCAAGGTATCACGAACCTCATCTGTCACATCTGCCGCTGTCATTGTTTTCAAGAGTTCTCTATAAGTATTATTTTTTTCTTCCATCAGTTCGGCTTTCTGCTCTGCTGTCAACGAAACTCCTTCATACTTCTCCAGAATGATTTCCAGACTCTCTGCACGGCTTACACCTCGAAGTCTGTTATTGATTGTCTCATCAAAATAAATTCCCATTCTGTCTGCCATTTTCTTCCATGCCTGATAATGAAATTTATCTGTAAATACAATTACCCCATCAAGATCAAAAATAAATGCCTTCATTTTCTCTATTTCCTCCATTTCAAATACACTACATTTTTTAGTCCTTATATTTTTATTGTAATGTGCAGTGTGCGACTTCTCCATGTAGGTTCTTTAGAAAAATCCGGCATATTTTTATATTTTTTAAATGTTTATCCACATTTCGTCAACAAAATTTTCGAGTTTTCAACAAAAAACACTCGAAAGGAATACAAAACAGAGTTTGCCCAAAATTCAAAGTAATATGCAACCAGGCAGGAGCAAGTTTCCTTTGCTCCTGCCTGTCTTATTTAAAACTTTTATTGTTGTTTTACTTTCTACAGCTCCTTAATATACTCAGCCACAGATTCTCCAGCCATTCTTCCTGAATTCACTGCAAATCCCATTGTATTTCCCGGAAGTGTAAAGTTATAACTGTCGCCATAAATTGTATTTGCATCAGAACCTGCGGAATACAATCCTTCGATTGGTATAAAGTTATCATCCAATACTTCACAGTATTTGTTAATACGGATTCCTCCGATTGTTCCATATGCTCCAAGATAGAACTTACCAACCAGATATTTTCCTTTTCCTGTGATCTTATGCAGGAATTTTGGATTTTTATTGAACTGTGTATCGCAATGCAGATCGCACATCTCATTATATTCGTCCACTGTATTTTTCAATACTTCCGGATCCATCTGTAATTTTTCTGCAAGTTCATCTAATGTCTCAGCCTCGAAATATGCTTCATATCCCTGCTCTACAGCCAATGCTGCCTGCTGTTCGAATCCAAAGAATGCTTCCTGTGGATGTACGATATCCTCAATGTCCGGTCCATTTTTCTTATAATGTTTCAAAATGTTTCCATCCATAATGCAGTACGCATAATTTCCCGGCTGAAGTGCAATTGCGTTTCCTGTAAATGTTGTATTACCCATACGGTCTTCGTTCATGAAACGCTCTCCCAACTGGTTGATAAGAAGGTTTGGCTGACGAAGAACTGCATCTAACAAGAACCAGTTCAGGTTATCTGGGAGCTGATAAATAGCCTCGATACCTGCACCATATTTCATAGCTCCCGCCTTCCACATCATGTTCAGACCATCTCCGACGATTCCCGGAACCATAAATGGATAGAAGTCTTCTTGAAGGTGAAGATTGAATTCTTTTGCAAGCATTTCTTTATTATTTCCGAATCCACCTGTTGCAACGATAACCGATTTTGCCATTGCTTTAATCTGCTGTCCGTCTTTATCTACTGCAATCACTCCGCAGACTTTATCGCCTTCTTTGATTAGCTCCACAACACTTGTTTCCATTTCAAATTGTGCACCAAGTTCTTTTGCTCGATTTGTCAAAGCTTTGATCATACCGCCGGCTGCACGAGGTCCAATCACTCCGTTTTCCGGTTTTACGATATGCCATGTTGCCTCGGACTCTGCGAAATATTTGAACGCTCCGGCAAACTCTACACCCATACTTTCCAACCATTCAATCGTGTCTGCTGATTTATGGAAATATGTAGAAACCAAGTCTGCATCGACTCTCCAATGGGTATAATCCATATGAAGATCCAGTGCTTTTTCTACTGTAATCTGATTGAATCCACGTCTCTGAACCTTTGTATCAATACCAAGTGGTCCCATTCCCATATTGGCTGCTCCGCCTGTTGTATTTGATTTTTCAAATACGATAGATGATAAATTATGCTCTCCAACTGTAACTGCTGCTGCAAGTCCTGCCGGTCCGGCTGCTACGATAATAACGTCTGCATTCATTTCTCTCATAGGTAAATTTCCTTTCACTTTAACTGTCTGACTATTGGAATCTTCTGTAAAACCGGATACTTTTTTCTTATATAACAGTGCTTTTGGTTTTACTCGTTTTCTTGTTTTTCTTTCCTGCGTTTCAGATGCGTCTTTCGATTTCTTCAATGCGATTGGTTCATCCGGTAATTTCGGTAATCTTCCGGTTACACACTTAATTGCGCCATTCGCACAAATGTCCATACACTTACCACACTTGTCACATTCGAATTCATCAATAACACCAACAAAATCTTTTCCACCGTCGATTGCTTTTTTAGGACAGTTATCCACACAATGCCCATCACCTTTACACATTTTCGGGTCAATATAATAGTGAACCAGTGCTTTACAGGTCAATGTATGGCATCGTCCTGCCAGATGTTCTTTGATATCATCCGCAAAATGTTCCTGCAATCCTAGTATCATTCCAGGGGCTGTCTGTCCCAGACTGCAATTACTTTGCTGCTGCATGATCTCTGCTAATTCTTTCATCAGCTCGATATCTGTCAGTTTTGCTTTTCCTGCTGTCAAATCTTTTAACCCTTCATGGATCTGAACAAGACCTTCTCGGCAGAAAACACATTTTCCACAACATGTTGCTCGCAGTTTTCCAATAAATTCTTCGACCTTTTTCACTACACATTCTGTTTCCGAATATGTTTCAATCACACCATTCTCAATTGGAAATGTTTCATCTACTATCTGTGTTCTTACTTCTTCTCCCCAGATTCGGTTTCCGATTCTAACTGCCTTCGCTTCCGGAATAATCTGCGCAAATGTTGTACCATACTCCACTTCCTGCGGTGCTTGTCCGTTCACGGAAAGAATGGTTTTATGAACATTTTCTCCCTTTAATGCTTCAAAACATTTCGCACAAATGATTGGATGTACAAGCAAATCCGTTGTGTAAGACATACGCGAACACATTCCGTATAAAATTTCTGTCGGACATTCACTTGAGCTAAAATTCTTTTCTACTTCCTGTTCTTTTAAAGATTCCGGGAGAATTAACACGATTTTTTCTGCTACGAGAATCTTGGCAAGTGCTTCTGCTCCGTACAGAATTCCCTGTGCATTGTCCTGATACAGACAGGCAAGCATCTGATCGATATCACCATTTGCTAAAGAAACAACGACATTCATCTTTTCATTCCGAGCAGTAGCTTTTAAGTTTGAAATCATTTCTCCGACTGTCATATTTATAACCGGATCTTTTATTTCTACAATCTTATCCAGAATCTGTTCTGCATTCATCTCTGCAATTTTTTCTTCTGCTTCTTTATTTTCTATGTACTTTAACATGTTTTCTCTCCCTCCTCTCCGTCATAGTCACTCCAGATTTTTGATCTTGTAATATCCATTCTCAGATCGCACTGCAGACATCTTGAAGCTTCTTGGCAAATATCCGCATCACAGATTCCTGCATCGACCATTTTAAAATTATCTTTTCGCTCTTTGGCACTTAATATCTGAGGTTTTCTTCTTGATTCATAGCCAAATCCGTCTACCTGTCCAATTGCTGTCGGATGCTCTTCCACCGGTGCCAGCACCTCCGAAATATCTCCGTCTCCACCTAAGTATTTATCAATAGATTCTGCCACTTTTCTACCATCTGCGATTGCAAGAATTACTGACTTCGTTCCATAAGTCACGTCACCACACGCAAACACTCCTTGAATATCTGTCTCAAGTGTTTTCTCATCCGCCTTGATTGAGTTTGCTCTGCCTCGTTCCATTCCTGCTTCCGGACTCAATCCACATCTCTGTCCTACCGCAAATATAACCGTATCTGCCTCGATTTCATGATAAGAGTCTTCTGCCTTTTCAATAATTGCTCTGTGATTTTCATCAAATGTAAATGACAGGATATCACTGAATGCAACTCCGGTTACTTTGTTATCATTACCTTTCAAAATCTTCTCAAAGCTCTGTGCCGGATGTACCTGGATACCTTCTTCCTGCGCCTGTTCGATTTCTTCCTCGTCTGCAGTCATCTTATCCCGGGCCTCCAGACAGGCTACATGAATTTCTTCTGCACCGAGTCTCTTTGCCGTTCTTGCACAGTCAAATGCTACATTACCGCCACCAAGCACGATTACACGCTTACCGATTCCGGTCTCGTTTCCCATTGATGCGTTTCTCAGGAAGTCAATATTCAGTAAAATGCCTTCCGCATCATTTCCTTCCATCGGAAGTAAAGTGCCTTCATGATTTCCGATTGCAACCAATACCGCATCATACTGTTCTTTTAACTCTGCTATATTCTGGACTTTAACTCCTGTCTCTAACTCAATTCCTCTATCCAGAATATATTGGATTTCCTGATCTAACACTTCTCTTGGCATACGATAAGAAGGGATACCATACTGTAACATTCCTCCGGCTTTCGGAAGTGCTTCTTTTACTGTCACGTTATGTCCCTGTTTTCTCAGATAATAAGCGGCTGTCAATCCGGCCGGGCCGGCTCCGACTACACAAATATTTTTCCCAGTATCCGGTAATTGTTTGCCTTTATTTCTCCAGTACTTTCCGGTATCTTTCTCGGCTGCATATCGTTTGATGTTGCGAATGGAGATTGGCTCATTTACTGCACAACGTCTGCATTCCGCTTCACAAACATGTGAACAGACATGTCCAAGTGCCAGTGGAAATGGTACTTTTTCCCGAATTACAGCTGCCGCTTCATCGTATTTTCCTTCTTTTACAAAGCGGATATAACGAGGAACATCTGTGTTAGCCGGACAAGTACTTCTACACGGGACAAGCTTTTCTTTTCGCTCCGCTGCCGGATAGTTTATCTTATCCCGGATTGTTCCGGTTGGACAGACTTCCGCACATGCCCCACAGAATCTGCAGTTCGCATCTTTTAACAATTTTTCATGCAATGTTCCGACATATGTCTCCATACCCTTTTTCTGATACTGCAATACCTTTACTTCTCTCAAGTCATTACATGCTCTTACACAGCGTCCGCATAAAATACAACGGTTCATGTCATGGTCATATAGAGGATTTTCCGTTTCACACGCAAACCCTTTTACTCGTGTACGCATTCTCGCCGCAGATACTCCCATGTACTGAATCAGATTTTGCAGTTCACAGTTTCCATATTTCGGACAAGTAGAACAATCTTCCGGATGTGCTGCCAGAATCAATTCCATCGCAACATTTCGCAAATGCTGAATTTCTTCATTTGTCGTAACGATATTCATTCCGTCTTCCGCTTTTAACATGCAGGATGTCACTGGCTTATCCTGTCCCTCAACCTGCACATAACACAATTTACAAGCGGAAATATCTTTCAAATCCGGATGATGGCAAATATGTGGAATATAGATATTATTTTGAAGTGCAGCTTCTAAGACACTCGTTCCCTGCTCTGTCTGAATCTGCTTTCCATCAATTGTTATTGTAATCATTTCGTCTCCTTACAATCTTTTCAGAACGTTTCCTGTTTCAATTAAATTGTCTTGAACTGAAGATTTTTATATTTTGCAATTTTCTTCTGGACAATCTGTCTGTTTTCTGGATTTGCATAGAATCCACCTTGTGTTGCTCCGATCTCTTCGAGATGTTTTGCTCTTCCTTCTACAGTTGTACGATCTTTGATCAGACCATCTTTCTGGATCACGAATTTCCATTTTCCATCTTCTGTCTGCTCCAGATTACCGCCGGCTCCGCATACCTGACATTCTACTGGATAATACAGACCATCCCACTGTTTTTCTCCCAATACTAAAGCATTGCTGTGACAGTTCGGGCACCATCCCATGTCTTCATCACCAAGCCATGTACGCTCCTCGGCAGGTGTCTCTACTGCTTTCATAATATTCTCACCCATCTTATGAGCTCTTTCGATTAACTCGTCATCCAAAAGACACTGTGCTGCTCCAGGAACTCTTGTAGCAAGAAGCATATCAACAACTTTCATATCTGTTGTAAACATTGTTGCCTGAAGTCCTTCCAGTGCCATAGACTGCCATGCTCTTGTAGAGCCTCCGACAGAAATCAATCCTGCTACTCGGTCTTTATGTTCGATTGCTCCGATTGTCTCAAGGAAAGCAGTCTCGTAGCTTAAACTTCTCTGTGCAAATGTAAGGTACTGTGCACTTGGCATTAAGTCATATGTCGGAACAGAAATAATAACAGCATCCTGATCTAACATTACGTCCATAATTTTCTTCTTATCGTCTTTATCATCCAGGACACATCCCACATTTTTGCCCTGTGACATTCCTGCAGTACATGATGTACATCCTGTACAATCTTCAATATGATAATCTTTCAGATTGATCATTGTTACGTCGGCTCCTGCCTCCTGACAGGCTAAAAGTGCCTCTTTCAGCAGAATCTCACTGTTGCTGTTCTTTCTTCCTGCAGTAATCCCCATTACTTTATAGCTCATAATTTTCCTCCTATGTAGCTTGAATCTTATTTGAACTTTGTGACCTTTTTAATTTTCCATTGAAGGCGCACGAAATTCTTGTTATATTGTTATTATGTTAACTATATCAGTTATTTTTTTAACAGGCACGCTACAGTAATCGAAACTTTTTATCAATACGAGATTGATTTTCAGACATTTGTCTGATGGAGGAAACCATGGCATATTTAGAAAACATTATCAACCGATTGGAGTCTACTTTGAAGATCCATGTTCATGGAACTTATCACGCCCGCGCCGAGATTGACTCCGTCTTATTTTGGAATTCAAAACAAAGTCATGCACCACATCCGGGCGGAAACATTTTATATTTATGTGATGCTGCTCATTTTCAGGGAGCCCCTATTGATGAATACATACTCATTGTAAATTATCCGGATTGTGAGCTTCCTGCCAGCTGTCTCTGTATTCCGCAAAAAATCGCTCTGGATGAAGTTTTTAACCAGATTCAGACGGTCATACTAGAACATCATTTGCTAAAACAAAAAGAAGAAGAACTTTTCCAGACACTGCAGCATAACAGCGGACTTCAAGGAATCACAAATATCGCATATATGCATCTGCATAATCCAATTACGGTCTGTGATACAAGTTTTTCGATCTTAGCAGCCAGCCCACAAGTCACCAATGATAATAACCTTGAAGAAAAAGATGGGCGCTTTTTTGTAAGAGATTCCAAACTGCAAAATATGCTTGATACAAAATTAGTAAAAAAGATTTATTCCACAACAGTACCTTTTATCACTTACATTGAAGACTACCCATTCAAATGGGTCTTTCAAAGCATTCGTATTCAACACTCTGTTGTCGGATATGTTTGCATTCGTGAAACACAAAAAGATTTTGTAGAAGAGGATTTAGACTATATCAATATGTTCTGTCATGTAATTGCGATTGAAATGCAACGTGAAATGAGTTTCCAGACGAATACACGATTAAATTACGAATATTTTTTAACAGAACTTTTAGAAGGACATTTCAGTCAGAAAGAATATATTGTAAACAACATGGTGCAACTGGGACACCAACCGGGGAAATATTACTTTCTTCTCATCATCGATGAAGCACCAACAAACCATAATTCCGGGATTCAGTTAAAAAACTTATATCAACAGATTTTAACAATCCTGCCAAACAGTATGGCGGTGTTCTTTTACGGAAAACTGACCGTCTTTTTGCCGTGCGATTCCTACCGGCCATTCAGCGAAAAGACATTGACCAAATTCTATGCATTCCTTCAATTTCATCAGTTGTATGCATATGTAAGCTTTCCTTATGAGGATATTACAGAAAGTCATATTTATTACAAACAGGCTGCTTTTTTGTCCTCTTTTTATTCAGAGCACACTTTGATTCCAGAGGATTATATCGTCTATTACCGGAATCATTTTCTGCAGCATACGTTTTCGCTGTGTAAAGACTTTACGACTTTGAAATCAACCATTCATCCGGATATCTATAAAATCATCCGCCATGACCAGGAGCAGAACACGGATTATGCCAATACACTCCGGACTTATCTGATGAACGGAAGAAATGCTGTACGCACCGCGAATGAACTACATATTCATAAAAGTACCTTCTTTTACCGGCTTAATAAAATGGAAGAACTTTTTGATCTGGATATGATACGGGAAGAAACGATGGTTGCTTACGAGTATTCTTTTATTTTGATGGATTATCTGGAGAAGAGCAAACTTTGAGAATCCATTATAAAAAATCGCCAGTCAACAGCATCTCACTGTCGGCTGGCGATTTTCCATTTGAATTACTATAAATTTTTCTACAAAAAGCTCACCCTATAAATCGGAAGTGCATTGATCACAGGTTCTTCGTATGGATGCACCTCCTTAATTGCACGAATTGTCTCCTCAACCTTCTCCGTATATACTGTTACTTCCACTTTCACTTCCCGCTCACAACTGATTTCTCCTGCTTTTCCTATATACGGATCTGTTCCATCTAACGGTCTCCAATAACTGATAAGCTGCGAACATGACATACACGAATCATACTTTCCTATATGACCGGCATCCACAGATTGTAGAGCTTTCTGTAGTTGTGTAATATGAGTTTCCGGAATAAAAATTTCCAGTTTACAATATTTAAAATCCATTTTCGTCACCTCTCTTATATAATACCATTTAGGGACGGAGTTTAGTGGCTTTTTTGCAAAAAAGCCACTAAACTCCGTCCCTGTCTGGTCTTGTCAACTGACGATTACTCAATTCTAATTCATTTCTCTATCTTATTTCTGATTCAGCTCATCCAGCTTCTTCTGTAATTCTTCTTTTGTACATAATCCAAAGCCGACTGCATTTCGAACTGGTATGGAGAAAGCGATTGCATCCCCCATTTCATCGGAAACAGCGTCCGTTGAATCTTCTGATGAACCCAGTCCGAATAATGCATTCATTTTAAGTTTCAACTCAATTCCAAAGTCTCTGGATCTTTCATCTGCCTGCAGCTCACCTAACGTAGAATTCATATGCAGATGAAGTGGCAGTACCTGTGTACTCTTCCACTGGATTGTTTTTGTCAGACGTACATCCTGGGAGGATGCTGCGATCAGGAGTTCATACGCTCCACTTGCTGCATACCAATCCTGAATCTCCGTGTTATACCATGCAAGGCTTCTCTTATCTACCGTAAATGTTACTCTCTTTGTTTCTCCTGGATTCAATGCAACCTTTTCAAAACCTTTCAGTTCTTTTTCTGGTCTTCTGATTGCTTCAGTCTTATCTGCCACATACAACTGAACGATTTCTTTTCCAAATTTGTCCCCGGTATTTGTCACATCTACTGATACTTGTAAAGTTTCACCTTCTGTCAGTGTATCTTTATCCGTCTTGACATTACTGTACTCGAATGTCGTATAAGACAGTCCATATCCAAACGGAAATGCTACTTCCATTTTCTTTTTATCATAATAGCGGTATCCTACAAAAATGCCTTCGCTATATTCCACCTTGTCGCCATCTCCAAAATTCAAATATGATGGATTGTCTTCTAACTTAATTGGCAATGTTTCTGCCAGCTTTCCGGACGGATTTACATTTCCATACAAAATATTTGCCTCTGCCTGTCCGACAGCCTGCCCGCCAAGGTAAGCCTCTACCAGACCTTTGACATCTTTTAACCACGGCATCTCCACCGCTGCACCATTATGAAGTACAACGATTGTATTTGGCTGTGCTTTTACGATTTCTGCAATCAGTTTATTCTGACACTCCGGCAAATGCATATGTTTGCGGTCATATCCTTCTGACTCGAAGGATTCTGGAAGTCCTGCAAAAACAACTGCTTTATCTACCTGTTTTGCTGCCTCGATTGCTTCTGCTGCCAGCTTCTCATCATATACATCTGTCTCTGATGAAAATCCTTCCGCATAAATAACATTTTCTTTTTCTGTCAGTGCATCCCAGACGCTTGTTACTTTGAAAGAATTTACATGAGAGCTTCCGCCACCCTGATAACGTGGATTCTTCACGAATCCGCCGATAAATGCAACCTTTTCATTTTTCTCAAGCGGTAATACTTTTTCTTCATTTTTTAGAAGTACAATGGATTCTTCTGCTACATGCTGTGCAAATTCATGATCTTCTTCTAAAGTCAATGGTTGTTCTTTTCGGTTATCCACATACTCAAATACAATATTTAAGATACGCTCTACCGCACGATCCAAAATAGCTTCATCCAATGTTCCTTCCTGAACAGCCTTCACAATCTCTGCATCATTGATTCCATTTGAAGAAGGCATCTCCAGCTCCAGTCCTGCTTTCAAGCCTTCTACACGATCATTTACAGCACCCCAGTCAGACATTACATATCCTTTAAATCCCCACTCATCGCGAAGTACTTTCGTTAAAAGCCATGGATTTTCGGATGCATAAGTTCCGTTGATTTTGTTATAGGAACACATCACGGTATATGGCTGTGATTTCTTTACAGCAGTCTCAAAAGCTGGCAAATAAATCTCACGCATTGTTCTTTCGTCTACTTCTGATGACGCACTCATACGATTAAATTCCTGATTATTTGCCGCAAAATGTTTGATAGATGTTCCAACATGTCTGGACTGTACACCTTTGATAAATGCTGCCGCGGATTCTCCTGCAAGATAGGGATCTTCGGAATAATATTCAAAGTTTCTTCCGCAAAGTGGCGAGCGCTTGATATTTACCGCTGGTCCTAATACAACTGACAAATCTGTTGCCTGCGCTTCATCTCCAACTGTCTCTCCTAAAGTTTCCAGCAAGTCTCTATCGAAAGAACATGCACTCAAAACAGCTGGTGGAAAGCAGACTGCCTTGATACTGTCATTGATTCCAAGATGATCTGACTTGTCATCCTGCTTACGCAGTCCGTGAGGACCATCACTTACCGTGGTACTCGGGATTCCGAGTCTCTCCACACCTTTCAGATGCCAGAAGTCAAGTCCGGAACACATCCCCGCCTTTTCTTCCAGTGTCATCTGACTAATCAGTTCTTTCAAATTTCTTTCCATTTTGTTACTCCTTGTTTCTTCTATATGCAAGAAAGAAAACAGAATATCACTCTTGTTTTCTTTCCGTTACCCACATAACAGTGGGAGTTACACAAAATTTATTCCACGACAATATTGGAAATTTCTCCAATCGCTGTCTCAAGCGCAGCCGGGTCAAATGGCAAGAATCCGATATGTGACAAATCTTCCAATGAATTAGCCCCCATTTCCGGATCTCCCGATGCTGCGATTCCTGCTAATGCAGGTGTATATTTCCCAAGAATTCCCATTGCCTGTCCGTCTTTTGCGATTCTCGACAAGGTGGTATTTCTTCCGTATGGTTTTCTCAAATCTTCTTTTGGTTCATATGAAAAGTCATAACTTCCTGCTGACAATGTCATCTGCTCCTTCTCATAGCCCGGAAGTTCCACTACTGCTTCACAATTAAACGGAACTTCAACATGAACTGTAAATGTTCCATCTTTTTCAATTTTCCAGTTACATACATAACGACCGCTGACAGAATCATAACTGCATGCGATTTCCGGAATACGCACATCCGGATGCGGTGCGATTGCAACTTTTCCAAATCCTGCCTCTAACGGACGGATTCCTGCTGCGTATGCATAAACAAATTCCATGACTGAACCATATGCGTAATGATTCAATGAATTCATTCCTGTATCACTGATTGTTCCATCCGGCATAACAGAATTCCATCGCTCCCAAATGGTTGTTGCTCCAAGATTTACACTGTAAAGCCAACTTGGAAATCCTTCTTTTAACAGAAAATCATATGCCAATTCATATTCTCCTGCTTCTGCAAGTACTGTACACAGAAGCGGTGCTCCTACGAAGCCACATTTAATCTGATACATGTCCTGCTTCAATCTTGCCTTGAACTGTTCTACAATTCGCTCACGATCCAGATAAACTTTAAATTTCAATGCAATCACATACGCTGCCTGTGTATCAATCGCAAGTCTTCCTGTCGGTGTAAAAAATTCATCCAATACTGCCTTCTTAATTTTCTCTTCCAGCTCACAATAATGTACCGCATCTTCTGCTTTATTTAAAACTTCTGCCATCTGGCGCACAATCTGTACGGAACGATAATAATATACTGAAGAAATAAATGTATCATTTGTACTTCCTTTAAAACTGGTCGGTGTCGGTCCATCCAATGCAAGCCAATCGCCAAAGGTATCCATAAAATCAAAAAGATATTTGCGTTCTCCCCTCGCCGCATCGCCTCTATCAATAAAGTCTACCCAATCCTTCATTAGCGGGTAACAGTATTCCATTTCTTCTGCATTTCCAAAATAAGTATAAAGCGTATTTGGTAAAAATGTTGCGATATCTCCCCATACACTACCTGCCTTCTCTGTATGTCCAATGTTTGGAAGAAAGTTCGGCATACCACCATCCAGAACTTTCTGCTCATCTCTTAAATCTTTGATGAACTTATGGAAAAACGCTCTTGTGTCCATATGATAGCTTGCCGTTGGTGCAAATACCTGTGCGTCTCCGGTCCAACCAAGTCTCTCACTTCTCTGCGGACAGTCTGTCGGCATATCAATAAAATTCGATTTCTGACCCCAGACCGTATTCTGGTAAAGACGATTAATCTTTGCATCGGATGTTTCAAGAGAACCTGTTCTGCGAAGATCTGAATAAATCACTTTTCCCACAAAATCTTCTTTATCCAGTTCGCCCGGCCATCCTGTTACACGTACATAACGGAATCCGAAAAATGTAAAATGCGGACGTACCACTTCTTCTCTTCCGTCAGAAATATATACGAACTGTGATTTTGCATCTCGATAATTTTTATTGTAGAAATTACCCTGCTGAAGAATTTCCCCAAAATCTAATACAACCTTTGTCCCCTTTGGAAAGTTTGCTTTAAATTCTAGAAATCCCGCAAAATTCTGCCCCATATCCAGCACGATTTCCTCGGCAGGTGTATAGATAATATCCTGTACAGAAATGGTTTCTTTCTCAACTACCGGAAGGCTCAGACGATCCTGCAATTTTTCTACTGAAAGGTTCTTTGTCTCTTCTTGTTCTTCCGGATGCTCTAAAACTTCAACCTGTTTCTTCCCATTTTCTTTGCCATCCCACAACTGACGATTCAGGATTTCACCAAAATAGATTCCAGAATCTTCAATATCTGAACCATAGTAATTCCAACTTTCATCCGTCACAATAAGCTCTTCTGTTCCATCCTCGTATTCCAGATGTAATTCTCCAATTGCCGCCATTCTACTTCCGTAATTTTTCTCTGACATCCCAAGCCCAAACGTACCCATGTACCAGCCTTTTCCAAGCATTACAGACAAAGTATATTCTTTTGCTTCTTTTAAAATACCTTCCATTGGAAATGTGAGCACCTGGATTTCTGACTCATAATCATTAATATATGGTGCCAGATACTCTTCTCCAATTTTTGTTCCGTCCAAATATGTCTCAAACAGTCCAACTCCTGTCATATATAATCTAGCACGTTTCACCTCTTTTTCTATCGCAAATGTTTTCTCTAATTCTGGATGAATCGTGTCTTCTTTTGCCGGAGCAATCCATTTTCCAGTCCATACTTCATCCATTTTACCTGTTTCAAATGTTGCGATATCACTAGTTACACATTCTCCTGCGTCAGTTGTCACTGTCACGCGATAATAATATGTTGTACGAGGCTTTAATTCGACATCCAGTTTTTCACCGTTCTGCTTTAAATCCGCTGCTTCTTTTTTATATAAAATTTCTTCAAAATCTTCTGACTCGCTAACTTCAATGACTACATTTGTCTGTTTCTTGCCTTGTGCTTCTTCCACGTTCCATGAACAAAGTAGATAATCATAAGCAAACCCAACTGGATTTTCTATTCCATTGATTCTTACATTTGTGATCGTCAAATTTATTTCCTCCTATTACTTCTCGATAATAGACTTCTTACAATACTTATTGTATCGAAATCAAAGGATTTCTGCTATGTAGTTTTTTATTATCTATCCGACTTTTTTTCAGATAAAGAAAACCAGCGGGGACGGGTACAGTGGCTCTGTTCCCATCCCCGCCGGCTTTTACCCGCTAGATTTTGGTTTTGCTTTAATGCTTAGAATTTCAAATCAATCTTACCACAGAATGGATCAATCGGTGATGTTCCCTTAAACTCACTTCTTCCCATCATTTTATCCACAACAGCATCCATTACATATTCAGAATTGCAATATCCGTTGATGTATGTTTTTACCATTGGTGCGTCCAGCAAATGATATGGGTTTCCAACGCTGACAAATGCAACAGGAAGCTCATGCACCATCCAAGGCATGTTGTTTCCAAGACCGAACATTGTATGCCAGTTCAGACGAGATACTGTTTTGTTTGAAGCTGTCTCAATATTTGCCAGATACAGCACGAGATCATAACGACTCTTGAAGCTTTCTACGGTATCTTCCATAACTTCAAATCCTTCTTTTTCATATACCGTAACTTCAAATCCTTCTGCTTCTAATTTTCCTTTAAAATATGCTGTCACTCGCTCATTGGATGGAAAATCTCCCATGATTTCCAATAACACACGTTTCTGTTTTTCAGGATTTAACGGAAGCAGATTCTGTGTATCTTTTACCAGTGTTACACCTTCATCTGCACATTCTTTTGCCCATGTATCATGCTTCTCACATTTTAAGATATCCAAAGCTTCCGGTCCCGGAACTAGAGTTCCTTCGGCTTTTTTCTGTGGCAGCTTCATTGCCGCTTTCGTAGCAAGAATACGTTTTACTGCTTCTTCCAATCGCGCTTCTGAAAGAAGTCCATTTTTATAGCCATCAAACATGTACTGCATATCTTCGTCCATGTTGCGGTTGAAAAGAATCACATCGCATCCATTTTCAATACAAAGTGGTACTGCCTTAGCACGTTCTTCTGCACTACAAAATCCGACCATAGGTGTTGCATCTGTTGTAATCAGTCCATTGAAACCTAACTTTTCACGAAGCAGATGCTTCATCAGATTCTTAGACAATGTCGCTGGAATAATTTTTTTACATGGTTTCTTATCAAAATATTCTTCATATGCTGGCATCGCAATATGTGCCGCCATCACTGTCAAAGTTCCGGCCTCAATCATTTCTTCATAAATTTTACCATATGTCTTGTCCCACTCTTCACAGCTTAAGTAATTCACACTGGTTAAAAGGTGCTGGTCACGCTCGTCCACTCCATCTCCTGGGAAATGTTTTACAGAAGTTGCAACACCTTCTTCCTGTGCAGCTTTAATATAGGCTTTCCCCATATTAATGACTGTCTGCAAATCATCCCCAAATGTACGAACATTTGTAATCGGATTGCGATAGTTCTGATCCAAATCCACTACCGGAGCAAAAGACCAGTTTACACCAACCGCAGCACCCTCGCTGCAACTTACTTTACCAAGCTGATAAGCTTTCTCCGTATCCTGCGTTGCGGCCACCAGCATTTCTCTTCCAAAATAAGTTCCTTCTATAGCAGAACCATTTCCACCATATTCAAGATTGGAGGCTGTAAGAAGCGGAATCTTCGCTGCATCTTGCAATACCTTATGAGCCTGACGAAGTTCTTCGCCCGGACCTTCTCGATATAACATCCCACCGATATGTTTTGTCTGAACCAATTCTCTTAACTCATTTTCATCTTTTGTAAATACAATCGGACAAAATAATTGTCCTATTTTTTCTTCCAGACTCATTCCCTCATATGTATCTTCCACCCATTTTACTTCTTCCTCTGTTAAATGAAATGGCTTTGCTTTGTAATCAAACATCTCTCAAACCTCCGTTTTTATTCTACTTATTTTATGCTTTTTGTTTCTCATCTTATTTCAATCTTTGTGTACTGCTATATCCATGAACAGTACTGTTTTACACTATCATTTTATCCAAACAATACCATTTCTTCCATGTAGAATTTTCTTATTAATCCGACTTATTTTCATTTTTAGAGAGCCGAGCAGGTGCCATTTAGGGACGGGGTTTAGCGGCTTTTTTGAAAAAAGCCGCTAAACCCCGTCCCTAAATGGCACCCCGAATTAAAAATACGCCGGATTTCCAATAAAATCCTACATGGCATTTTCTTTTCGTTCTTTCTATAATTTAAAATAAAAAAGCGAGGAAAATTTTATGGAACCATCATTAGAAGAAATCTTTGGGAGTTATATGTCCTGGAAGCTGGACGACCAGACATGGATCATTAATTTTATGAACGGAACTGAAAACATGTATTTATTAGAAGGGGACGAAAAAGCGCTCCTGATTGATACAGGATATGGTGTCGGTAATCTGCGTGCTTATGTTGAAAAACTGACTGATAAACCTATTGTTGTCGCCAATACACACTATCACCCAGATCACGCCGCAGGTAATGGAGAATTTGAGCAAGTCTACATGAGTAAAGGAGCTGAACTCGACAAGGCATCTGTAGAAAATCCTGGCATGGTTCCATTTGATATTACTAAACTACCACATGCAGATTATAAAAAAGTCTATGTTGGTGATGGCGACACCATCGAACTTGGTAATCGTACAATCGAGATTCTAGATGTTAAACCGGCTCACTGTAACAGCAGCTTATTCTTCCTAGACAGAAGTCATCGTATGTTCTTCTGTGGAGATGATATGGAAGCTGCACAGGTCAATTTATTTGATAACTCTCACAACCCATACATTAATTATGATTTAAAAACCATACTTGATAACTTTTTGGAAAACACAGAACGAATCCTATCTCTTTCTAATGAATTCGATTATCTTCTTCCAAACCATAACGGCACTCCAATTGCCAAAAGTTATCTGAACGATTATATTGATTTGATTCACGCTATTTATAACAAAGAAGTAGAACCAGATGAGAAACTGAATCACCGCTATATCGAAATGGACCCTCAAGCCTCAAAACTTTGTCGTGTGCGTGGTAAAAACGGAAGTATTATTACTTATAGAGAACAGCTCAGATAACCAGAAAGGGACGGAGATTAATGGCTTTTTTGCTCGCAAAAAAGCCATTAATCTCCGTCCCTTTTCGGCTCCACCCGACTTTTTTTCAGATTCTATTCTTGTCAACCACCTCCCCCTCTGCTACAATATAAATATCGCATCCGGATATTTTTATCCATATCATAGCTCATTACTTACTATTATCTTGGAGGTGTTTTGATGGCTTACTATATGACCTATGGTGAATTTCAATCTCACATGAAAGCATATTATTATAGAACTGGAAATCGTTTACAATTTCCAGAAATGACCGAATATTTATATAACAAAGGTATGCTGTATGATTCTATTTCTGCTCCCGATTTAACTGGGGATTACGATAATATGACCGATGCCGATTTTGATAAAGTAGTAGATTCTTTGCCGGTAACACTTACTATGTACGATGGTTCTCCGCTGGCTCCAACTGTTGAAGAAGCGGATTTGATTCCAAATGCAAGGGATGTTTTTGTTATCCGGCATCCTCGATATACACGCCCGAATTTACATAGACATACTTATTTTGAAATTAACTTTGTTGCCAATGGACAAGGGAAATTTATATTCGAACAGGAAGAGCATCTTATGAAAGAAGGAGAACTTTGCATTATCGCTCCAAATTCCAAACATGATTTTCTTATTGAAGATGACTCAACCGTATTTACCATTTGTATTCGAAAGAGCACGTTTGATACGACATTCTTTTCGCTTATGACACGAAAGGATTTACTATCCTACTTCTTCCGAACTATCTTACAGGGAGATAACCATGCGAATTACCTCATGTTCTTTACGAACAATAATTCTGTTATAAAAAAATATATTCGTAATATGATGATTGAAAGCAGCAAGAAAGACATGTACAGTAATGCCTGCTGTATCAGTTATGTGAATCTGATGTTTTCTGCACTGCTACGCAGTTACAGTCAGACAATTCAATTCTACAACTATGAGATGGGGGCTGACTTTTCTCTTGTACTGCAGTATATCCAGCATAACTACCAAACTTTGACACTGTCATCCCTGGCGGATTTGTTCCATTACAGCGAACCTCATCTGTGTACATTGATCAAGCAGAATACAGGGCTCACCTTCACAGAATTAATTAAACGACTCCGTTTATCCGATGCCATTGATTATCTTTTGAACACTTCCATGAAAGTCGGAGAAATCGCAGAGCGAATCGGATACAACTCCGCGGACCATTTTTCCAGAGTTTTCCGCTCTGCTTATAAAATGTCACCGCAGGAGTATCGGAAACAGCATAAAGATAAAGAACCCGCATTTGTGCCATTTGCGACAAAATAGAACCGAACAGGGGACCATTTGGGGACGGAGATTAGTGGCTTTTTTGCTACGCAAAAAAGCCACTAATCTCCGTCCCCAAATGGTCATTATTTATCTTTTGTAATTACCAATGCCGCAAATCCCGGTTCGAACATATCATCTAATGTCTTGCCATCTAATGCACAGACGCGAACTTCTTCCTCTCCATTCGCAAAAGATTCAAACTTCTGTCCTTTTTCAAAATCTGCTTCCTGTGCCGCTCGCATATATAGTTCCAAATCTTCTTTTGTCATAACATTTTCATTATGACCTCCGATATAAAAGTCAACCGGTAATTTCAACAGACTATTTAATGTATCAATATATATTTCTCTACTGGTTGTTTCCGGAGCAAACAGCCAGACAAAAAATCCTGTCGTATCACCAATAAATGCAAGTTTCTTTTCCTTATACCAGACGGAAATACCTCCTTGTGTATGTCCCGGAGTCTCAACAATCTCAAGTGTTGCTCCACCCAGATCAAATATCTGGCCACCTGCTACTTCTACCAGATTCCCTGTTCCTTGATTAATGTAATTCTCCTTATCAAACTTGTCCGGCAATGCATTATATTCTTCCTGTGTTTCATAATTAACACTATGCATTGCACGTTCTACCGACTGTTCCCTCATCATTTTTCCGGTATGTTCTCTGCAAAGTTCCATATCCTTTTTATGGATATATACCTTTTCTTCAAACTGTGCATTGCCTGAAGTATGATCTACATGTCCATGCGTATTTACGATATATAATGGTTTATCTGTAATTGATTTCACAACCTGTTTTAAATTTCCATACCCATAGCCTGTATCAATCAGCATCGCCTTTTCTTTTCCGACTATCACATAACAAAATACCGCTTCTGGACTGCCGATTCGATAGTATCCATTCATTTCTTCTATTTTGTAATATGAATCACTCATGTCTGACTTCCTCCTTTGACATCTTCCTAGTATCTAAATCCTTATATTATGATTTTAATTAAATTGTCCTCTTTTTTCTATGTAATATTTTTCTCTCTATCCGACACTTTTTCACTTATCAGACCATTTGGGGACGGAGTTTAGTGGCTTTTTTGCATAGCAAAAAGGCCACTAAACTCCGTCCCCAAATGGTTCTACTACCTCATCTCAACACTTGCAAAATCCAACTTTCCATCCACACATCTCACATACAACGCATGAACTCCTTCTGTCTTCTTCAGCTCTGCTGAAACGATATTCCATCTTTCACCTGTATTTTCTGCCTCTGCTACGACCTCTCCATCTAAGCAATCAAGCAACACTTCAACCTTACCATTTCCACGAAGTTCCAGTGCGATTTCTCTTTCCGTTCCATCAAATTCAAAACACTTGAATCCTGCAACCACACCTGTTCGCATATTACAAATATACGGCTTGCATCCATGCTCATAGTTTTCATCCCGTTCCTCTGTAATATATGGCATAGACTCCGGAAGTTCTGGTCTGGAATCGCCAGGGCCTCCACCCATTCCAAGTACAAGTCCTACTTTTTCTCTATCCGCCTCTGTCAAATGGCATGCGATATAAGATTCGTATTTTCCTCTTGCAGGCAATGCTCCATCGTTCAATCCGCAGCTTGTCATCTCTATCTGCGGGATTGTACCATCTTCTAGTATCTGCACTTCATCTGCACAGCCCTGTCTTGAAAATGCTCTTCCATGTGTATGTCTGTGCCAGAAAATATAATGTTTTCCATTTATTTCAACCAATCCGCCATGATTATTTCCATAATAGTTTGTAGCCAGCTCATTTCCTTGATATCCGACATCTCCGTTTGATACGATCACACCTTTGAATTCAAATGGTCCTTCCGGAGTCTTTGCCGTACCATAACACAATTCATGCATCTGCTGGCTGGAATATACAAAATAATACCACTCACCAAACTTGCGGATGCTGGATGCTTCAAAAAATGGATGCTCTTCATAGTCTGTTCCTTTTGCTGTGTCAAATCCATTTGCAACACAAACCGGTTCACTGATAATTGTATGCATATCATCCGCCAGTTTCACCATCATTGCTCCCGGAATTTCCAACGTTTCCATTCCTGGAAATCGAAAAGATGGTGAAAATCCATAATACAGGTAATTGCCGCTTTCTTCCGATAAAATCGCCGGATCAAACCAGCGTCCGATATTTGGAACACTTCCGTCTGCTCTTGTCACATATCCTAAAAATTCATATTGTCCAGCCGGAGTATCACACACTGCAACCGAAATCACATTTACAAAATCCAGAGCATAATATAAATAATATTTTCCATCCGGTCCCTGTGCTACATCCGGCGCATACAAATTATGCAGCATTCCTTCTGCATCCATTGCATCATCATATGCAGGAATCTCTTTATCATAAGATGCCCCATTTATCGGATCTTGTTCTTTCTTATAGATAATGCCTTCGCACCTCCAGTTTCCTAAATCATTTATCGATGCACTCCAGCCTACATAGTCTTCTTCACAAAATGAATCACCGTCCTGTTTATCATGGCTTCCGAATATATATACACGATCTCCAAATACATGTGGCTCCCCGTCAGGTACATTTTCCCAATATGGTAAATATGGATTCAATCCGAATGTTTTCATATTATATGTTTCCTTTTCCTATAATGTTAATTAGGACGGAGAAAAGTGGCTCTCAACCACTTTTCTCCGTCCCTGTTTGGCCTACTTTTCACCCATTTTCACTTTCATAGCTGCAATATCTTCTGCATATTTGTTCATTGGGCTCTTAACAACACAGATAATCAAAATAATACCTGTTACTGATGGTGCACCGAATTTTAAGAAATTCAATGCAAACATTGCTGATTCTGGCTGCTGTCCAATTGCACCTGCAATATATCCTGAAATAGAAAGTACTGCGAGTATACCAGAACTTACGATTGTGCTACCACATTTCTGTGCAAATCCTTTGATGGAAGAGATAACTCCATTAGAAGATTTACCTTCTTTCAACATAATAAAGTCGATTGTATCATTTACTAATACGTTAACCAATGCATTCTGCATAGATGCTGTACAAGCTGAAATAAATGTCAGTACGCACAAGAATACAAAGTTTGTTTTTCCAGTAAAGAATAAGATCACATACAATACGATTGATAATGCCTGTGATACAAGTAATGCTTTCTGTCCTGTCTTAAATACTTTCAAAAAGATTGGCATTAATACAACCATTGAAATTAATGCTCCGATAGAGATAACTCCCATGTATACAGAGATGAGATCCGGTCTTGCCCAGTAATACATCATGTAATATACAGATGTTGAGAACATCATTCCATATCCCATAGATGCCATAACCCATGCGATTAAGTTTGGCCATACTTCTTTGTATTTCACTACACGACTGATTTCTTTTAACGGATGACTCTTTTCTGGCGCTACCAAATATTTTTCTTTTCCTTTTGACGTTACAAATAATCCCCAAAATGAGATAAATGCAAGTACGCCACAAATTAACATAAATGGAACATATCCATTTTTAAATCCGATATTATTGAAGAATCCTGTAATATTTGATGTGAATGTACTACCAATTGTAAATGCTACTGCACATACACCTGCGCCTAAAGAAATAATCATATTTCTCTGTTCATTGCTTCGAACTGCTGCAGGAAGGATTGCCATCTGTGGCATTGTATACATTGTTCCTGTCATTCCAAAACCAATATACATAATTAATACATATGCTACTTTTACACTTGTTGATGTAAATCCCCAGTCAATCCAAATCATTGTTCCAAAGAATGTCAACAGGATTGGCGCAAAAATAAAATATGGACGATAACGTCCCCATCTTGATTTTGTTCTGTCTGCAATAACTCCCATCATTGGGTCATTGATTGCATCCCATAAAGTTGCTACAAACATAATAGCAGATGCCGCTGCTGCCGGAATCTTCAGTGTATCTGTCATGTACACTGAAAAATAGCTGGCGACTACAGCTGCCATCAACATAGCTCCCCCATTTACCGATGTTGCATGGAACCATTTAAACGCTGTGCCGACTTCGTCTTTTACGGCTGTGTTTACTGTCTTTTCTTTAGCCATTTTACTACACTCCTTTTCATTTTACTTACTTACGTTGAGATTTCTTTCTCTCCCTTAAGATATCTTTATTGTATTACAACCCGACATATATTCACATGTAAAAAATTAAGTGAAATACGACATTTTTTATTGTTCATCTTTTATTCCCGACATATTTTCATATACATCCGACATTCTTTCTTTTTTAAGAAATATTTCATCTCACGTCCGTATGCTTTTGTTGTATCTGCGCTTAGCATAGCAAATATTATTTCTGGTAAACAGCGCACCAGAGGACATTTGAAAGTGGAAATTGCGACATTGCAGGACCATGGAGTGGGCCATTTGGGGACGGAGTTAGTGGCTTTTTGCTTGCGAAAAAGCCACTAACTCCGTCCCCAAATGGCCTCCTAATCTCCGTCTCCAAATGGTTCCACCAAATGTCTAAAAGTTTGCTCCACCCGGAACACGAATCGAGCCACAAACTCCGTCCCCAGTGGTTACTGTTAATGTTACGTCTTCTTCCGGTTTCTTTATAATAATCTGTGCACGTCCTCCGAACAGTTCTGTCACTCCTTCATTGAAGTTATAGTTCGGTTTTGGATTACCGCTTCCAAATCCAAGCACTTCCACTTCACCGTCAACAGACAATGTAATCTTCTGGTTGTCATCAGCTGCCAGCACGCCATTCTGATCACGCATTTCAACCTGAACGTAAACCAGCTCCTGCTCTGAATGTTTCAATCCGGCGTATGCTTCCTGCTCTACGGCAAGTACTCTCTCTGCTCCCGCAGTTGCAAGTTCACTTCTTCCGATTTCCTGTCCATTTTCATAAGAAACAGCCACCAGTGTTCCTGGTTCATATGTTGTCTCAAATAATGTACGGAATCCTGCTTCTTTTCCGGCTGGTTTCTTGCCAAGTGAAGTTTCATTTAAGAACAGTTCAACTTCATCTCCCTGTGCATATACTTCCACAATGGCCAGTTTTCCTTCCATACCATTCCAGTTCCAGTTTGCTGTAGAATCGCTGATTACCCACGGAGTTTTGATCAAGAATTCTCCATAGTGTGTCGGGTTCTGCACTGTAATATAAGGTTTCTTGCTAAGTCCGAATACAGCTTCTCTATAATATGATGCAGGACGACGGAAGCCTGTAATATCAAAATCTCCCGGATATGCTAACTGTGCAGGAAATCCGGCTCCAAATCCGCCTTCTCCCCATTTATATGCAGGAATACCAACACCTGCTTCTCCGATATAATCCCAACCTGTCCATGTAAAGTCTCCGATTACATGTGGCAGACGTTCTACGAGATCCCAGTTTCTTGCAATCTCCGGTGGATATGTCTCACTTCCCACAATAACACGGTTCGGATAAGTCTCTCCATCCTTTTCATAGCGCGCTGTCATGTAGTTATATCCTGCAACATCGATTCCTGCACATGCTTTTTCCAGTCGTTTACTGATTGCATCATGTACCACGATTTCATCCATATGTGCATCCATCAAGGACATAAAGTCATTTACATTTCCGTCAATTTTATCTTCCGCGCTTAAGTTTGCAGCTACATCAGCTACAATCTGATCCACCGCATCTCCTGCAGCAAATACACCATTGATAGATGCAAGCGTATATCTTGTATCATCCAGAGAACGAATCTTGTCACTGATTTCCTGACAAGTCTGCGCGCCCTTATCTGTTCCGATTTCCGGAATCTCATTTCCCACAGAATAGAGAATAACGGATGGATGGTTATAATCTTTTCTTACCATCGCAGTTACATCTTTTTCCCACCATTCCTGGAAATACAGACCATAATCGTAATTAGATTTGAGACGATTCCACATATCAAATGTTTCATCCATTACATACATACCGATTTCATCACAGGCACGAAGCATAGCAGGAGCCATTGGATGATGAGACATACGGATTGCATTAAATCCAGCCTCTTTCATTTTCAGAATCTGACGATACTGAGCATCTTCATAGGTAGCTGCTCCGAGAAGTCCACTGTCATGATGAATACAGCCGCCACGTAAATTTACACTTTTGCCATTAACACGGAATCCACGTTTTGCATCAACCGCAAGTGTACGGATACCAAAAGTATCAACAGCCTCATCTAACAGCTCTTTTGCTTCTGTATTCTCATATACTTTTGTCTCAAAAGTGTAAAGTTTTGGATTCTCTGCACTCCAAAGCTTTGGATTATCTACAAGAATTCTTTGTTGCAGTGTTCTGTTTTCTCCGGCAAATATTGTTGCAAATGTACACTCTTTCGCAACTACATTTTCCTCATTATCTTTAATTACTGTCTCTATAACCAAATCCTGTGACACTGCTGTTTTATTTTCCAGTTCTGTTGCCACTTTCAATGTCGCATATGCGTCATCCGCATTTTCTGTCTTAACCTGAACACCTTCCGGCACAATATGCGTAAGACCGGATTCCAGAAGATACACATCTCGATAAATTCCAGCCCCTGAATACCAACGGCTGTTTGTCATTGCTCCGGCACGCACCTGCACACGGATTTCATTGTCTTCTCCATATTTTAAAAAGTCATTGAGCGGTGCATAAAATGTTGTATACCCAAACGGACTCTTAGCCGCAAGCTGTCCGTTAACATATACGAATGCATTCATATACACGCCTTCGAATTTTAACATGATTGTTTTTTCTTTGTATTCTTCCGGTGCGTGAAGCATTTTTACATATGTATAGACATCTCCGTCACGGAATCCTGTATTTCCGCCATTTAAGCTGTCCGGATTCGCCGGTTTTTCAATCATTGCATCATGAGGAAGAGTGATATCTCTTGCAATTTCCGGGATGTCCCACACCAATGCAAATGAGTCTTTATCTACCCAAAACTTCCAATCTTCATTCCATTTCTGCTCTATCATCTATCTTTCCTCCAACTTTAATTTTCCATCCTTTAAAACAACCGTTCTGAAAATTGGTCGCTCTTTATATTTATCATTCGGATAATGCAACGTAAATTTCATACTGTCATCATCTTTATACAACATGCCATGACCACCATTCTCCGGGAACAGTGGCTCTTCCAACTGTCTCCAAGGGCCTTCCACCTTACCGCTATCTGATACTGCTACTCCAACCGCATATCCACAAGTACTCCAGCTCGACCATGTCATATAGAGCTTCTCATCTTCCATCTTCATCACACATGGCCCATCTGTAAAGTATACGTCTCCGTCCATTCCAAACTCTGCTTTTGCAAATGGAACCGGCTTCGCCCACACTGCCTCTGCCGCAGAGAATAATGTCACTGGCTCTCCCTCTGCCTGTTTTAAATCCGATGACATTTTCAAAAGACACATATCTCCATCCGGCGTATCTTCAAAAGAATGTGAGAAAATCAAATATGGTACTCCCTGTTCAATGTATACCGTTCCATCAATACATGCCCAATCCTCTGGTGTAATCCGTTCACTGTACACTTCAAAAGGTCCTGTCGGCTGCTCTGAACGTAATACATAAATCCCCTTTTTTCTGTCTGAACCGCCAAGTGTCGTAATCAGATAAAATGCCCCTTCATAATAAATACATTCCGGTGCCCAGTAATTCTGATCAGCAAAAAAGCCTTCCGGTCTGTGGAAAATCTCAATCGGACCTTCCCAATTTTCCATATCTTCACTCACGTAACAATCAAACCCATCTGCCGGTCCCCAACAGGTTGCACTTCTTGTTCCATATAAATAATATTTACCTCCATGTACAAGAATATATGGGTCTCGAATATTGATTTCTGTTGTTTTCATATTGTTATACTTCCTTTTCGTGTCATACGATTATTTGTTTCTAAAATAATTGTAGCGAACCCCAAATCAGAAGTCCATGTTGTTTCTTTTTGAGAATCCGACATATTATTAGATTACCATAGGGACGGAGTTTAGTGGCTTTTTTGCAAAAAAGCCACTAAACTCCGTCCCTAAATGGTCAAACAGAACCTTTTGTTGTATCATTGAAAATATAAAACCTCCAATAACTACACTCTTCACTCTAAATGTAGTTATCGGAGGTCATTTTCCTTTTTTATTCTATTAAGCTAATACTTTTCCTTCCGGGAACAGTGTGCGAAACACTTTTCTTACAAGCGGTCCTGCAATCAGCAACTGCAATGGCAGTGCAACTATAAAGTTCTTCGGAATATTTGTCAACCAGATAATTCCAATCTGGTTCCACATTCCCTGACTTATAGCAACTTCAAATGCTCCATATAATGACATGATAATTACCATCGGGATAACCATACAACAAGATACACAGATTGCAATCTTCAATCCATTATCACCAGGTTTTACAAGAAAACGGAATGCAAAGCCTTTCGCAGCTTTCGATACTACAAACCAGTCACAGCACATTGCAAAAATATATGCTATCGGAAATCCCAGCCATGCCTGCTGCACTGACTTCATAGACAGACCTCCCATATGAAGCGAAACATTATAAATACTCATTACAAAAACCATTGTGAAACACATCATGATCGTAAAAATTAAACTCTCTCTCTTATTCTGTGGCATTTTTCTCCTCCTAATCCAGACAGCTTATTTCGCGGTATCATTTCAGACATTTTGCAGATGCTTTTTCATGCAGATATCCCTGCCATGAAACTTTCTCGACAAAAAACGAGTGCTGTTCCAAACTTTCGCTTGAACAGCACCCGCCGTTATTTCACTACCATTTGTACTAAAATTATTATTTTTTCAACGTGAACTATTATAGCAAATTTTTTTGAATTGTCAAGAGGCTCTTGCTACTTCTGTCCATAGTAAGCATTCGCCCCATGCTTACGATAATAATGCTTATCCTGTAATTCCTGTGGAGCCGGCTGTACCTGTGGATTCAGCATCTCTGTTCTGGCCGCCATCTTCGCAACCTCTTCCAATACAACCGCATTGTGTACAGCATCTTTTGCATTCTTGCCCCATGTAAATGTTCCATGATTTTTGCACAATACTGCCGGCATTGCCATATATTCTGTATCTTTAAAATGATCTACAATCAGAACTCCCGTATTCTTCTCGTAAGCTTCTTCAATTTCTTCCTTTGTCAAATTTCGAACACATGGGATTTCTCCATACATATAATCAGCATGTGTTGTTCCATAACAAGGAATTCCTCTTCCTGCCTGTGCCCAGCTTGTTGCCCATGGAGAATGTGTATGCACAATTCCCTTTACATCCGGCATTCCTTTATAAATTTCGATATGTGTAGCAGTATCTGAGGATGGATTGTATTTTCCTTCGATTTTATTTCCCTCCAGATCCATGATAACCATATCGTCAGGTGTCAGTTCATCATACTCCACTCCACTTGGCTTGATTGCAAAATATCCTGTCTCCGGGTCTATCTCACTTACATTTCCCCATGTAAATGTAATCAATTTATACTTTGGCAAAAGCATATTGGCCTCATATACTCGTTTTTTCAGTTCTTCTAACATGTTATTACCGCCTTTCACAGATTATTAATTGGCTACATTGTATCACATAATCTGTCTTATGCACCCCATTTTCAGCATTTAGCCAAGATTGTCTATTAGAGGTTAAAAAATGTCCTTTTCTCACCCATAATCAATTCAGTTATCGAGCTCTCTTCCAATATATTTTTCTACCACTTTAAATGGTGCCGGTCCAACATCCAGCACAGCTTTGTGAAATTCTTTCTGTGATGCCTGATTTCCATACTCTTTCACCCAGTCTTTTTTTAATTCCAGAAATTCCACATAACCCACATAATATTTCAAATAATTTCCCGGGCTTCCCAATATCAAATCATAAATTCGATTTATATTATCCTCATCGCCAATTCCATATTTTTTATAAAATGCAATTGCATCTTCCCTACTCCATCCATCATAATGTATTCCGATATCTGCCAGCGTATAAAGCCCTAATACGATTGAACTATTTTTCTGCAACAACGTTGCCTGATCCTTTGTCAGCGGTGCAAGATAATAGCTGCACATTTCCGCATAAGTTGCCCATCCTTCTACATATCCTCCAAAATTTAAAATTGTACGGATAGGATCAGGATTTGTATTTGCAAAATAAACTGTCTGATATAAATGTCCCGGATATCCTTCGTGTGCCAATGTCGTAAACAAAGCCATTGTATTGCCTATCTGTGCTTCATTTACATAAATAACATTTTCATTGTACGCATCAATTGCAGGTATCATATAAAATGCCGGACTTAAATGCTCCTGCATTGCTTTCGGAACATATTTAACCTCATAAGTTGTATCCGGAAGTTCTGGAAAACTAGTTGTTATTTTCGTCTGTAAATCCTGCAAGATAGAAGTCGGATTCTGTGGAATAGACGCATTGACTTCTTTTTCAGAAATCTTCATCACCCGCTCCATTGCCTCTAAGTCTTCCGTCATTTGCCGCCTCGTCATATCCCGGATTTCCTCGACTGAACGCGTTGAACCGGTTGAAGCCTCAACTACCTGTTCATAGTAGTCTTTTCCCTTTGGCAAATAACACAAGCCCTGCTCATTTTTTCCACTTCCTTTTAATTTTTCTATCGTACAAATCAGATTGTCATATGCCGGAAGTACATATGCCTTCATCATTCTTGCATTTTTCTGTATGTAGTCACTCTTTTGTTTATCCGAAAGAGAAGTTACTGTCCAAACCCGCTCTGCAAATGTAGAATACAAATAATTATTTTCTCCCATATCTCGAAATGCCTTACACTGCTCGATTACCTGCTCTGCCATTTTATCCGACATAAATAAACCGGCCTTTGATTTTTTCTGCTCGAATTTTAGCAACGATGCAAAATACTCCGGTGTTGTTTTCATCAACTGTAAATATGTATCCACATCAGACTGTTCATAAAACGGATATTCTGATAAGATAACCGGTAACTGTGTCTGCACGCCACTGACCAATCCCATAGGCTCGTCATACAAAATATAATCTGCATCACGCTCGGTCATATTTAAATAGCATTTCAAAACATCATAAGTTAAAGAGTTTTCCACCGACAGTTTGTTGTAGTCAAAAGTTTTCAACACTTCTTCTAAGTTTTCCACCGATGCAAGTAGATTTTTATTATCTGTCGGAAATGTTCCAAAAGTTACTTCATTTTCCCGAATATCATACTCTTTCGGATTTTTCAATGTGTAATGTAAACTTATCGTATTTGACGATAATTCCTGACAGAACAGTTGCTTTGTAAATTGTCGGAATCGCCGGTCCTGGCCGGAAGATGTCTGTGATTGACAGCCGGATAGTAACAGAATTCCTATTGTGCCGGCGATTACTGAAAATGCTCTTATTTTTTGAGTTGTTATATAATTAACGTTCTTTTTTCCTTTCTCTATTTTATTTTCTTGTATTCCCTTAAAAAAAGACATAAAAACACCGCAGACTATAGAGTTATTTTTATCTTATGGATTGGATAAGCCCTATATTCTACGGTATTTGAATTTATTTTATTGTTATCAAAATCGGATTGATTGCATCCAATTCCATGTCCTGCGCTAAAAACATCTTGCCTCTTAATTTAACAACTTCATCGCTTCTTTCCAGCATGTGCGTCCTGCTGCCAGAATCGAACTTGGCTGTTCCAAAGAAATCAAACCACCTTCTGCCGTAGATATAAATCCGCCTGCTTCCATTACGATCAACGATGCCGCCGCATAATCCCACGGCTGCAACATTAATTCCACATATACTCCGTTTGCTCCCGAAGCAACCCTGCAAATATCAAGTGCCGCTGAACCACCTTCTCGGATTCCAAGGCTGTTTAAGTACAATTTCTTTGCATAATCAAATATTCTGTCTGTGTCCTCTGTCTGATAACGAGCACAACCGAAGGCTGCAAGATTCTCTGAGAGTCCTTTATCTGAACTGTGGATTTCCTTACCGTTGAGTTTTGCTCCCTCTCCCTTTATCGCAGTATACATTTCTCTTGTATATGGATTGTATACACAACCAAACTGCATCTTTCCATGGTATGCCAGCCCTACCGAAATACAGCTATGCTTATAGTCAAAAATAAAATTAGTTGTCCCGTCTATCGGATCAATAATAAAACAATATCCTTCACCCAATTCTTGTTGAATTCCATCTTCTTCCGCCAGGAAATTTGCTTCTGGAAGAATAATTCTTAAATTACGGATCAAATAAGACTGTACATCTTTATCATGCTTTGTCACAAAATTAGATATTCCGGCTTTATCATATATCGTCAATTCTTCTTCATGTGCCTGTAAAATCATCTCCCCTGCAAGTGTCACAATATTTATAATCTCATCATATAACATCGTTATCTCTTTCCCTTCGTTCATTCTTTTGTATCTCTTGATTTACCTATTTTCTATAAGCGGTGACTTGGTTAATCAAATTTTCATTTTTTATATAGACTCCATAATTGTCTTCCTTACATGATTGTAGTAGAATAAAGCTATCAAATGCAAGTGTTTTTACTCATTTTCTATATTACTGCAGGTCGAAATTTATTTTAACTGGGGAGGTAATCCTTATGGCAAGTATTACTCTAAAAAATTTAAATAAAATATATCCGAATGGTTTTGTGTCCGTCAAGGATGTTTCTCTTACAATTGAAGACGGCGAATTTGTAACATTTCATGGTCCAAGCGGATGCGGAAAATCTACCATCTTACGAATGATTGGAGGTCTGGAAGATATTTCTTCCGGTCAAATCTATCTCGGTGATGAATTATTAAATGACATTTTGCCTAGAGATCGTAAACTTGCAATGGCATTCCAAAATTATCGTCTTTACGGCTACTTAAGTGCTTATGAAAATATTGCACTTGGCTTAAAACTTCGTAATATGCCTCGCAATGTCATTGACACACGCGTAAAAACCGCTGTGAAATTTTTTGATATTGAGGATGTTTTAAATAAAAAAGTAACAGAATTAACAGATGCTCAAAAGCAGAAGATAGCACTTTGCCGTGCCACTGTCTGCCATCCAAAAGTTTTACTTGTAGATGAAGATTTCGCTCATGGCAGCGACGAACTTCGTGCTGATATGCTACAGGATATTCAAAGAATCAATAAAGAACTAAATCTGACCGTGCTTTACGTCACCAACAACTATGAAGAGGCAACAAGCCTCGATGGAAAACTTATATTGATGAAGGATGGACAGATTACCAATCAGTAGACCAAAGAGACCATTGGGGACGGAGTTTTCCGGCTTTTTTCTACAAAAAAAGCCGGAAAACTCCGTCCCCAATGGTCCTAAAAATCTGTTGTGCACCGCTTCACGATCTCGCACGGCACAACTACATTTTTCTCAATCTCTTCCTGCTTCTCCAGAAGGCTGATCATATGATCTACGGTTGTCTTGCAAAGTACGTTAAGTTTACTGTCCACGGAAGTCAGCTCTGGTTCGCTGCTGATTGCCATAATAGAATCATTATATCCGCTGATCGACAATTCTTCCGGAACGGAAATAGCTTTTACTTTGGCATACTTCACTGCTCCGATAGCCATCGCATCCTCTGTTGCAAGTACTCCGTCAAACTCCAGCGTTCTACTGTATTCCAAAAGAAGATTCTTCGTATATTCGATATCATTCTTCGTGCGGAATTTCAGCTCGCCTCTGATTGGATATCCTGCGTCTGCGAGTGCAGCCTCATACCCTTTCATTTTCTGACGTCCACTGAAGGAATCCGAATCATACATAAAGAGGATTCTCTCTCTTCCTCTGCGGATCATGGATTTTGTCACCTCATAAGTTGCCTGATAATCATCTGCACATGCACAATATATATTGTCTCCTCTGACACGCCCATTAATCATAAAAACAGGAGTTTTTTTTGCTGCTTCCCGGATATAATCCGTATCATACTCATCTTTTCCATTTCCTGCATAAGTAGAACCGACAAGTACCAGAGTATCAATTCTTTTTGACAAAAGCATATTCACATAATTTTGTTTTTCTTCCTGACCAAAACCGCTGCATCCTAAAATACAGTCATATCCATAACTATGTAAACTACTCTCAAGATACGCAACCGCTTTCGCCATATAACTATCTGCAATATTCGGACAAATAATTCCTACTGTTTTCATTGAATCAAGTCCAAGTCCTCTCGCGAAGACATTCGGCGTGTAATCATTTTCCTTCATTACAGCCAATACTTTTTGTTTTGTTTTTTCGCTGACTCTCGGACTTCCATTTACCACTCTGGATACGGTCGCAATGGATACACCTGAAAGTTTTGCTATATCATATATATTAATTGCCGTGTCCTCTCTTTCTATTTTCTGTCATCCGTAAATGGTATCCTCATATGTAAACGTCGCAACAGTTTTATCTCAGTCGAGAAGACTCCCACCTCTTTCAGGTGGTGAGTAACAGCAAATTTGTCTCAGTGGGAGTCCAATCTCCGACTGAGATAAACGCTCCGCGAGGATGCGCAGTGATTCTGTAAAGAATGTGTCAGCTTACGCTGCCCAGAATCACGCGCCAAGTCTCGCGGATGCTCGACTTGAACTTTCAAAATAGACACCACGCCTAAATTTATTATAATTTAATTATTAAGAAATATCAAATCCGAAATATTTGACTGCATTATTATAAGAAATTCCTTTTACAATCTGCTCAAGCACTTTATAATCTGCCGGATATTCTCCGTTCTCAACCCATCCTCCAATCAGTTCGCAGAGAATTCTTCTGAAATACTCATGTCTTGTGTAAGACAAGAAACTTCTGGAATCTGTAAGCATTCCTACAAAGTTAGACAAAAGTCCTAAGTTTGCAAGAGATGTCATCTGAGCAATCATACCAGTCTTGTGATCGTTGAACCACCATGCACTTCCCTGCTGGATCTTTCCTGCTGCCTCTGTTCCCTGGAAACATCCAAGAATTGTTCCGATTGCTTCATTGTCACAAGGATTCAACGAATACAAGATTGTCTTTGGAAGTTCATCTGTTGCAATCAACGAATTCAGGAAATCCGCTGTCTGTGCACTTGGAGCATAATTGTTGATACAATCAAACCCTGTATCCGGTCCAAGCTTTGCATACATCAGTGCATTATTATCACGTTTACATCCATAATGAATCTGCATTACCCAATTTCTCTTATGATAAGCTCTTGCAACAAACTGCATAAATGCCATCTTAAATTTCATTTCTTCTTCTCTTGTGATGCTTTCACCTGCCAATGCTTTTTTGAAAATCGCATCAACTTCCTCTTCTGTAGCAGGTGCATACATTACATACTCCAACGCATGGTCTGATACAGAGCAGCCCATAGAAGCAAAGAAATCCATTCTGTTCAAAATAGCTTCCTTCATAGTTGCAAAATCTTTTACTTCAATTCCGCTTACTTCCGAAAGAGTTTTCATATAATCTGCATATTCTGGTTTTTCCAGATTCATAGCTTTATCCGGACGCCATGCTGGAAGTACCTGAACTTCAAAAGTATCATCCTCTGCCAGTTTTTTATGCCATTCCAGCGAATCTACCGGATCATCTGTAGTACAAATTAATTTCACATTTGACTGACGGATCAGATTTCTTACAGACATTCCATCTTCCTGTAATTTTGCATTACACAGATTCCAGACTTCTTCTGCTGTCTCTCCGCACAAATGTCCTGTATATCCGAAATATCTCTGCAACTCTAAATGACTCCAATGATACAGAGGGTTTCCGATTGCCTTTTCAAGAGTCTCTGCCCATTTCTGGAATTTTTCACGGTCGCTTGCACCGCCTGTAATGTAATATTCATCCACTCCATTTGAGCGCATCTGACGCCATTTGTAATGATCTCCGCCAAGCCATACCTGTGTAATATTTTCAAACTTTCTATCTTCTGCTATTTCCTGTGGGTTAATATGGCAGTGATAGTCTACGATTGGCATATTCTCTGCATACTCGTGAAAAAGTTTCTGTGATGTTTCTGAAGATAATAAAAAGTCTTTATCCATAAATACTTTCATGTTTGTTCTCTCCTATTTCGTCTCTGTTTTTGTAAGCTCTTACACAGACAGCTATAGTATACTCTTTCCAATTGCATAATGCAAACATTTTCCCTTTATTTTTCCACAATATTTTCCTTCTATTTTTGTCTCTTTTTCACAAATCCACTTGTTTTTTCCCTTTTTATATTGACCTTTTTTTCATTTCGTTATACTTTATATGTAAGCTCTTACATGTTTGTGAGCAATTACATTTAACAGTTCTAAAATATTGGAAGGAGGATTAATTAACCTTTGAAACCATTTATTAAAATCCATCCTGCTGATACCGTCGCAGTTGCACTGTCTCCTTTAAAAGAAGGAACAGAAATTCAAATCGACAATCAGACAGTAGTATTAACAGAAGACATCCCTCAGGGACACAAATTTGCTTTAACAAACATCACCGAAGGGGACTCAATCATTAAATATGGAAATTCCATCGGAGTTGCTAAAACTGACATCACGAAAGGTTCCTGGATCCATACTCATAACATGAAAACAGGACTCGGAGACCTTCTTACTTATACATATAACAAAGAAACAGCTCCACTTGCTGAAAAAGAATCCCGTTTCTTCAATGGATACAGAAGAAATGACGGACGTGCCGGAGTCCGCAATGAGGTCTGGATCATTCCGACTGTCGGATGCGTAAACAACGTAGCTCAAGCAATTGAAAAAGGCTCTCAGGCATTTGTAACTGAGAATGTAGAAGGAGTCATTGCCTTTACTCATCCTTATGGATGTTCCCAGATGGGCGATGATCAGGATCATACTCGCCAGATTCTGGCTGATCTGGTCAACCATCCAAACGCTGGTGGCGTTCTTGTTCTTGGACTTGGATGCGAAAACAGCAACATTGACGAATTAAAGAAACATATCGGAGAATACGATCCACAACGTGTCCGTTTCCTTGTTGCTCAGGAATGTGAAGATGAAATTGCAGACGGAATCGAAGTTGTACGTGAACTTGCCGCTTATGCAAATCAATTCAAAAGAGAACCAATCAGCTGCAGTGAACTTGTGATTGGTATGAAATGTGGAGGTTCCGACGGACTTTCCGGCATCACAGCCAACCCAACTGTCGGTGGATTCTCTGACAGACTGATTGCAATGGGAGGATCTACAATCCTCACTGAGGTTCCAGAAATGTTTGGTGCTGAGACACTGCTGATGAATCGTTGTGAAAACGAAGCACTCTTCGATAAAACAGTAACTCTCATCAATGACTTTAAAGAATATTTCAAACGTCACGGACAAACCATTTATGAAAATCCATCCCCTGGAAATAAAAAAGGTGGAATTTCTACGTTGGAAGACAAATCTCTCGGATGCACACAGAAATCTGGTACTGCTGCCGTTAAAGGTGTGCTTGCTTATGGAGAACCTGTATGTACAAAAGGTCTGAACCTTTTAAGTGCCCCTGGAAATGATCTTGTTGCTGCGACTGCCCTGGCTGCCTCCGGAGCACACATTGTCCTTTTCACAACAGGACGCGGAACACCATTTGCCTGTCCGGTACCAACCGTAAAGATTTCTTCTAATAATCTTCTTGCTCAGAAAAAGAAGAACTGGATTGATTTTAACTGCGGTGTTCTTGTTGATGATACACCGGCTGATGAACTTGCAGACCAACTGCTTGATTTCGTCATTGATATTGCATCCGGTAAGAAATCAAAATCTGAAGAAGCCGGATTCCACGACATGGCAATTTTTAAACAAGGCGTAACACTCTAAAAACAAATAATAATACCATTTTTAACACTCTTTATTGAAAGGATATAATAATCATGAAAAAACTTTCTTACGAAACATTAAAAGAACAAAATTATTCAGGATATCTTCTCGAGGATGCTCCTGAACGTGTACTCCAGTTTGGTGAAGGAAATTTCCTTCGTGCATTTGTTGACTATTTCATCGACGTTATGAATGAAAAAGCTGGATTTAACTCCAAGGTTGTCCTCTGCCAGCCAATCGAATCCGGACTTTCTGATATGATAAATGAACAGGAAGGACTTTACACTCTCTTCTTAAGAGGTTTTCAGGACGGACAGGAAGTAAACAAAAAACGTGTGATTTCATGCGTTAGCCGCTGCCTGAACCCATATAGTGATTTCGAAGCTGTTCTTGAATGTGCTTCTAATCCTGATTTAAGATTTATCACATGCAATACAACAGAGGCTGGAATCGCATACGATCCTTCCTGCCAGTTTACAGATACTCCTGCCAATTCTTATCCTGGAAAACTGACTCAGTTCTTATATCGTCGTTTCCAGAAATTTGGTCAGGAAGAAGGAAAAGGATTCATCATTCTTTCATGTGAGCTGATTGATGACAATGGAAAAGAGCTTGAAAAATGCGTACTGAAGTATGCTGAGCAGTGGAATCTCGGTGAAGATTTTATTGCATGGATCAAAAAAGAAAATACTTTCTGTTCTACATTAGTTGACCGTATCGTTACAGGTTATCCTAGAAATGAAGCAGATGCAATCTGCGAAGGACTCGGATACAAAGACAACTTAATTGATACAGGTGAGATTTTCGGATTCTGGGTAATTGAAGGTCCTCAGTCTATCAAAGATGAGTTCCCTGTAGATAAAGCAGAACTTCCTATCTTGATCACAGATAACCATAAACCTTACAAACAGCGTAAAGTCCGTATCTTAAACGGAGCTCACACTTCCTTTGTTCTCGGTGCTTACCTTGCAGGACAGGACATTGTAAGAGATTGTATGCATGATGACGTAATCTGCGGATTCATGAACAAAACAATTTATGATGAGATCATCCCTACACTGAATCTTCCAAAAGAAGAATTACTTGATTTTGCATCAGCTGTAACAGAACGTTTCAAAAACCCATTTATCGATCACGCTTTACTTGCAATTTCATTAAACTCTACATCTAAATGGAAAGCTCGTGTAATGCCATCATTAAAAGAGTACATCAAACGCCAGGGTTCTCTTCCTGCTTGTATTACTGCTTCCTTTGCATTTTACATTGCTTTCTTCAATGGTCATACATTGACAGAAGATGGTCTTGTAGCAAGCAGAAAAGAAAATGATTACACAGTAAAAGATGACAAAAATGTACTGGAATTCTATCTTGCACACAAAGATGATTCCGTAGAAGATCTCGTTCACGCAGTTTGCACAAATACAGATTTCTGGGGCGAAGATCTTACAGCACTGGAAGGGTTTGAAACTGCAGTTTGCAATTATCTGACACAGATTCGTGAAAAAGGTACTTACGAGGTTATGAAATCTCTTCTGTAATATTTTTTTAGAAATAACTCATCATCATATATGAAATCAAGGAGATATATTATGAATTCAACATTAGAAAAATTAGAACAGTTTGGTATCGTACCTGTTGTTGTACTTGATGATGCAAAAGATGCAGCACCTCTTGCAAAAGCACTTTGTGATGGTGGTCTTGCCTGTGCGGAAGTAACTTTCCGCACAGATGCTGCTGAAGAATCTATCCGCATCATGACATCTGAATATCCTGACATGATTGTCGGAGCCGGTACTGTTCTCACAACCGAACAGGTAGACCGTGCCGTTTCTGCAGGTGCTAAATTCATTGTCAGCCCAGGACTGAATCCAAAAGTTGTAAAATATTGTCTGGAGAAAAATATTCCTGTTACACCTGGAGTTGTTACTCCTAGCGAAATGGAACAGGCTATTGAACTTGGATTAGAAGTAGTTAAATTTTTCCCTGCTGAACCATCCGGCGGACTGGCTATGATCAAAGCTGTCGCAGCACCATACACTATGTTAAGATTCATGCCAACCGGCGGAATAAACCCACAAAACATCACACCTTATCTCCAGTATAATAAAATCATCGCTTGCGGTGGAAGCTGGATGGTAAAAGGAAGTCTTGTTTCTGAAGGAAAATTTGATGAAATTACAGCTCTTACAAAAGAGGCCGTTGAACTTGTTCATTCTGCCCGGGAGGTGAAATAATGGCTAAGGTCGTTACTTTAGGAGAAATTATGCTGAGACTTTCCCCTCCGGGATATCAGCGTTTTGCACAGGCTTCTGATTTTGAAATCAATTACGGCGGTGCTGAAGCCAATGTTGCTGCTTCTTTAGCACAATTTGGAAATGATGCTACATTCGTATCTAAGATTCCTGCTAACGCAATCGGTGATGCCGCAGTTGCAACAATGAAAAAGCTCGGTGTTGACTGTCGCCACATTGTAAGAGGCGGTAAACGTCTCGGAATTTATTTTCTGGAAAATGGTGCTTCTGTCCGCCCTTCCAGCGTTGTTTATGACCGTGCGGATTCGGCTATTACTCAGGCACTCGCAGAAGAATTCGATTTCGACACTATTTTCGAAGGAGTTGACTTGTTTCATGTATCCGGTATAACTCCTGTTCTTAGCGATACTGCTGCCGAACTTACTATGACAGCTTTAAAGAAAGCAAAAGAACATGGTGTTACAGTATCTTTTGATCTGAACTATCGTGCAAAACTCTGGACAGAAGATGTAGAAGGAAAACAGAAAATGCTTTCTGATATGATGCCTTATGTAGATATTTGCTTTGGAAATGCAAGAGATGCTGCAAAATGTCTTGGTTATACAGAAGGTGATACCGACTTTATTAATGGTGATTACAGCATTTGTGTCGATGAAGAACACATGACAAACGTAATGAAACATTATGGATTTACTCACCTGATCACAACACTCAGAAACAGCATAAGCGCTTCTGATAACGGTTGGTCCGGTGCTATATGTACCAGTTCAGGACTTTATCATGGAAGCAATTACAATCTTCATATTGTCGACCGTGTTGGCGGCGGAGATTCCTTTGCCTCTGGAGTACTTCATGGAATTCTATCCGATATGGGTGCTGAAAAAGCTCTGGAATTCGGACTTGCTGCCGCAGCAATCAAACACACTATTCCTGGCGATTTAAACTTTATCTCAGAAAATGAAGTTCTTGCACTGATGGATAGTGACGGGGCAGGACGCGTACAGCGCTAAAACCAGTAGGACCGGGGAAACCAATGGGGACGGGGAACCAGTAGGGACGGAGTTAATGGCTCTTTTTTTATTAAAAAAGCCATTAACTCCGTCCCTACTGGTTCCCCGTCCCCATTGGTTCCCCTCGCTTGTTTATATCAACGCATTATAGATGTCTCTCTTGGACACCCCTCTGTCCTTAGCCACCTTCTTCATAGCTTCTTTTTTATCAATCCCTTGTGACAGATAATGCTCCATATGTTCTTCAATACTCATTTCTTCCCACTGAGCTTTTTCTTCCTGAGCAATCTGCTCACGGCTTCTTCCTTCGATCACAAGTACGCACTCACCTTTTGGCGACTGCTCATTATAATATGCACACGCCTCTTCTAATGTTGTCGCAAATGCTGTCTCGTGACGCTTTGTAAGCTCCCTACAGACCGTTATCCGTCGTTCCTTGCCCAATCGTTCATTTAACATCTTTAACGTCTTTAAAAGGCGATGTGGAGCCTCATACATAATAATTGTTCTTGTTTCCCGCTCTATTTCCTGAAGCACCAGCTCTTTTTCCTTCTTATCCGTTGGAAGAAACGCTTCAAAAGCAAATCTTCTTGTAGATAATCCAGATAATGTAAGTGCTGTAATACAGGCTGCTGCCCCCGGAAGCGACGTAACCGAAATTCCAGCTTCATAACACATCTTTACAAGTTCTTCCCCTGGATCTGAAATTCCTGGCGTACCCGCATCTGTAATCAATGCAATATTCATACCATCCTGCAATTTTTCAACCAGTTTACGACCTTTTTCATATTTGTTATATTCATGGTAGCTCGTCATTGGCGTCTGTATCTCAAAATGATTCAGCAATTTAATACTGTTTCTTGTATCTTCCGCTGCAATCAGATCTACTTCTTTCAACGTCCGTATCACACGAAATGTCATATCTTCCAGATTACCGATCGGTGTTGCACACAGATATAATGTTCCTGACATAATAATTCCTCTCTAATGCTCATACATGATTATCGGCGGCTCAACTGTCACACGCGATTTTCCGCCTCGCAGTCCCTCTATCAAAACCATTGTCGGTTCCTTGTCTATATAAGGATGTACAAACTGAATACGTTTCGGCTCAATTCGATACTGGCACATCTTCGCCATAATCTCAGCAAGCCTGAATGGTTTATGAATCATATAAAAACGTCCCTTGCTATCCGCAAGAATCTTTTCACTCTCTCTTAAAATATCATCTAAAGTACAAAGTATCTCATGTCTTGCTATTGTCTTTGCATCGCCCTCATTTTTCAGGCCATGCTGATTTAACATGTAAGGCGGATTCGTAGTGATAACATCAAAAGAGGCAGGCGGAAAAATCGTTGCTGCCTCTTTAATATCTCCTGTTACAATATCAATCTTATCTTCCAACCGGTTATATGCCACACTTCTTCGTGCCATATCTGCACTCTCTTCCTGAATCTCAAGACCGGTAAAATGACTTCCCTTTGTCTTGCCTTCTAATAGAATTGGCAATATTCCTGTTCCTGTTCCAAGATCCAGCACCCGTTCTCCCGGTTTTACTTTTGCAAAATTAGAAAGAAGTACTGCATCGATTCCAAAACAAAAACGCTTCGGATCTTGTATGATCTCGTAACCTTTTAACTGCAAATCATCCAATCGCTCTCCCGGATACAAATGTACATCCTGATTCTTAATTGTCATCTAACTTGGATGCTCCTTCATTTTTCTCCAATTTGGCAAATTGTTTCATCTCTTCCTTTGAAACCTTTGTTTTTCTTCGTCTCGGTTTAAATTTCAACTCATCAGCAGAATACTCTCGAATCTCTTTCTCATCATTTTCAAGATTTACAATCACCTTAACCTGCTTACGTAAAACACTTAACGAATGCACTACTCCACTTAACTGATCCGGTGTTGTCACCATATCTCCGACTGATGGAAGCTGACTGTTCAACTCTTCATACGTTTCTTCTTCATTTGTCAAACAACACATCAAACGTCCGCAAACACCAGAAATCTTTGTTGGATTAAGTGAAAGATTCTGTTCCTTTGCCATCTTAATTGAAACTGCTGCAAACTCAGATAAATATGTGCTACAGCACAATGGTCTGCCACAGATTCCAATCCCTCCACGGATCTTTGTCTCATCTCTCACACCAATCTGACGCAATTCAATTCTTGTACGGAAAACTGCCGCCAAATCCTTGACAAGCTCTCTAAAATCAATTCTTCCATCTGCTGTAAAATAAAATAATACTTTATTATTATCAAATGTATATTCTACATCAATCAGTTTCATCTGCAAATTGTGCTTGCGAATCTTTTCCAGACAAATTTTAAACGCTTCTTTTTCTTTTTCTTTATTCTTCTCAACCGTTTTTTTATCCTGTTCATTTGCAATACGAATAACAGATTTTAACGGCTGTACGACTTCATCATCGCTCACTTCCTTCGGACCGCTTACAACACGCCCGTATTCTATGCCTCTTGCAGTCTCAACAATGACATATTCTCCCTGCTTTATTTCCAGTTCTCCCGGCGAAAAAAAATATATCTTTCCTGCAGTTCGAAAACGCACACCTATTACTTTTATCATTCTTCTAGTTCTCCTTTATTGTCAGCAGAAGCAATTCCATTGTCAGCTCAAAGTTTACATTTGCATTTAGTCTTGCCTTTGCTTTCTCGATACCTTCCAGTATTACTTCAATACCTTCATAGGAACTTTTACTGGCACGCTGCTTGATATACTTCAGCTGATCTGAAAATACAACCCTGTCTGGATCTTTTGTTGCTTTAAATAATAAAACATCACGATACCAGATTGCAATAATATCCAGATAATCCTGAATCTCCAGCTTATATGACATACAGTTTTTCACCGCAGCCATCAACTCTTCTACCTGCATCTCATCAATATTTCTAAGCAGTCTGATTGCCTCTTCTTTAATCTCATTAAAATATTCAGAAGTTGCAAGTGAAATTGCTTTTCCCATATTCCCCTGTGCAAATGCTACGCAGATATCTGCTTTATAATCTGGAATCTCCAACTGCTCCATAAGATATTTTTTCACCAATTGATCTCTAATATTACGCAATTTCAACATAACACATCGAGAACGTATTGTTGGCAATAATACTTCTGCATTCTGTGTTAAAAGCATGATCACTGCATACTCCGGTGGCTCTTCAATCGTCTTTAATAACGCATTCTGAGCCTGTACACTCATCATATCTGCATCATCAATAATATAAATCTTATATTTACTACTATAAGGTTTTATCACAATATCATTATTTACCTGTTCACGAATATCATCTACACTAATCGTCGTCGGTTTTTCATGAACAACACGGATAATATCCGGCTGGTTACCATTCATTGCCTGTTTACAAGACTGGCATTTTCCACATGCATCTCCGTCTGCCTCTCGGTTCTGGCACTGAAGACTCATTGCAAATAGATTTGCCAGTAGTTTCTTTCCAGACCCTCTTTCTCCGTTGAGTATATAAGCATGGGAGACAGTATCCGATGTCACAGCATTCCCAATGTACTGTATTATATTTTTGTGTCCTACAACGTCTTTAAATCCGCTCATTCTATCACCCACATTCTTTGAATTTATTCCCGCAGCCATTCAACCACTTCGACATTCGTATTATAACATAGTTTTTAAGGGAGTCATACCCGCAAATACGAAAAAGTCTTCTGCGCATCTCTGCAATCCTGCCGGAGGCTATATCAGATGGAGATTGACTCCCACCACTGATACTGATTTGTTACTCGCCACCTACAGAGGTGGTAGTCTTCTCGCATCTGATATAATCACAAATCTCACTTACACATTTTTGAAAATCAAAATTTTGAAAACGCTTTGTAATTCCCGCATCCTGTAAATTTTTCTCCGAAAAGTCCTCTGAATCTGCTAAAAATCTTCTGCACATTTCTGCATATTTAGGTGCTGCCTGCTGTCGCTCTCTTTCCAGAGCCCTGCTTAATCGCAATCCATCCTCTACCTCTACATATAACGGAATCATATTTTCTTTTCCGAAATATTTACACATTTCCTTATAAGACACCAACGTGCCAATCACCAGATAACTATATTGCGACAAATCAACTTGTCCATCGTCTGCCGTAAAATATTTCCAAATTCCATGTTTTGTCTGATAAGCACGCTGCTCAATAACACAACCTCTTTTTTCCAATTCCTGAAGTTTATTTTCATCTACAAAATGATATTCCACCCCATTTTGTTCTCCTTCGCGGATTGGTCTTGTTGTATATAAAATTATATTTTTCAATTCCGGTATTCTTTCTTTTATTTTCTTAAAAAGAGAATCTTTCCCAGATGAGCTTTTTCCCATTAAATAAAAAATCTTTCCCATGCTTTTTCCTCTCTCACTGTTACATACATTATAGTTGTTCTATTTTACTAAATTCAAGTCGAGCAACCGCGAGACTTGGCGCGTGATTCTCGCGGAGCGTTTATCTCAGTCGGAGATTGGACTCCCACTGAGATAACTACATTTTGGGTACTTACTTTAACACTTCTAATTTACCTTCTTCTTTTGCACCCTCAATATCAAAACCTGCACATTCATACTGTATGAGAATTTTAATTGCTTCGTTTGAAATTTGCTCTCCCGGAACTATAATCGGAATCCCCGGCGGATATAGATAAGCATACTCTGTTGAAATATATCCCACACAATTTTTATATTCTAACGATACCACATTTTCCTTATTCTTTGCTTTTTTTATTGCTTCAGCACTCGGATAAACCTGCTCTAATTCTGGTAATTGATAACTATGGAGTTTAATGTTTTTTTCACAACTGTCTGTTCTTTTTGAAATGTTATCCACATTATTCGGTTCTTTTTCACCTTTTTTATTGAATAACTCTTTTTTATCTAACTCTTCATCTATTTCATATAAGGCTTTCACCAGTCTATCCATTCCATCCTTCTTATCCCCTATAGAAGTCATAGCCAGTACATAACTTCCTGCTGACAGTTCCATTTCCAAATGATATTTCTTTAATAATATCCAATGCAATTCTTTTCCTGTCATTTTGGTATCTTTCACAGAAATAACTAATTTGGATTTATCATATTCTACCTTGCCGGTCTCTACCAATTTCAAATGTTTCAAATGTCGTAAATTTTTTCTCACATTATCTAAATTTTCTACATAGCTTTGAAAATAAGCATCTCTATAATTTTCCAGCATATCTATACATTCATCTATAGAGGCCATTAATATATAGGATGGACTGCTCGACTGAAGCATATGTAAATACATTCTCACCGATTCTCTATCTACGATTTGTCCATTCATATGTATCAATGCTGTCTGTGTCAAAGAAGGGAGTGTTTTATGTATACTCTGGATTACAATATCGGCACCTTTTTCATTCGCATTTCTTGGAAAATATGGATGAAATCCAAAATGTGCTCCATGAGCTTCATCAACGATCAATGGGATTCCATATTCATGAACAATCTTCGCTATTGTTTCTATATCTGACAAAACACCATCATATGTAGGCGAAACTATCATAACTGCTTTTATTTTATTTTCACAATCAGATTTGTAATTTTCCTCTAACTTCTTCCGAATCTTTTCCGGATCTATTTCTCCATTCAATTCTACTTCCGGATCATAATTAGGATAAATATAATCAACATGCAATTCATTCATGTAAATAGCATGATATACCGATTTGTGGCAATTTCTTGCAACAAGAATCCGATCTCCTTTTTCTGTCGATCCTAAAATAGCACTTAAAATACCGACTGTACTTCCATTTACTAAAAAAGCTGTTTCTTCAGCATGAAAAATCTTTGCCGCTCGTTCCTGTTCTTCTTTTAAAATTTCTTTTGAATGATGAAGGTCATCAAATCCTGTAATTTCTGTAATATCATATGCATATGGAATATCCGCTTTTATAAGCTCTTTATTTCTTTTATGTCCCGGCATATGAAATCCATAATAATCAGAGTCACTGTATTTTTTTAATCTTTTATATAAGGTTTCTGACATTGTTTTTAGCGCTCCTTAAACTTAAATAAAAAAAAATCAACGTCTATTCAACGTTGATCATTTACAATGAGCGTGCGGGGATTCGAACCCCGGACAACTTGATTAAAAGTCAAGTGCTCTACCACCTGAGCTACACGCCCATATTCACAGCTATTATTGCAGTGAAAATGCCCAGAGCCGGAATCGAACCAGCGACACGAGGATTTTCAGTCCTCTGCTCTACCGACTGAGCTATCTGGGCATAAGACTTAAAAGTCTTGAATTGCGGGGGCAGGATTTGAACCTACGACCTTCGGGTTATGAGCCCGACGAGCTTCCAGACTGCTCCACCCCGCGATATGAAGTTAACTCTCAAAAAGAGAAAGCCGATGATCGGACTCGAACCGATAACCTGCTGATTACAAATCAGCTGCTCTGCCAATTGAGCCACATCGGCTTGCATTTGCAAGTCCGATTAAAAATCGGAATGGATGGAGGTGGATTCGAACCACCGAAGCAATTTGCAGCAGATTTACAGTCTGTCCCCTTTGGCCACTCGGGAATCCATCCATATTATTTTTTTAAGTGGGACCTACAGGGCTCGAACCTGTGACCCTCTGCTTGTAAGGCAGATGCTCTCCCAGCTGAGCTAAGATCCCACATAACGACCCAGAAGAGACTCGAACTCTCGACCTCCGCCGTGAC
>NZ_JAKVPP010000017.1:0-69818 GCF_022487435.1 Mediterraneibacter sp. NSJ-151
AGCACGCCGCCAGCGTTCATCCTGAGCCAGGATCAAACTCTCGTTAAAAGTGTTTGTTCTAGTCAAGATTAACTCTAGCTAATCTATCCTTTTACTGTTGTTTTGGTTTGTTATAAACCATTCTTAAAAATGTTTCTCTTAAAGAAATTTTCAAGGATCTGTTGTCTATTGTTTAGTTATCAATGTTCTTTGTTTTGTTGTCGTTTGCGACAGCTTATTTAGATTATCACATCTTTCGCTGTTTGTCAACAACTTTTTTAATTTTTTTACTTTATCGCTTCAAGTTCATTCTCTCGATATCTTGTTTGCGACAGCTCATTTATATTAGCATGTACTCTTTATTCTGTCAACACTTTTTTCAACTTTTTTTCATCTTATCTCAAAAAATGTTTTATCAGTTTTCATGCCTTCTTGTATCACATATTTCAAGTCGAGCTGTTACTCACCACCTGAAAGAGGTGGGAGTCTTCTCGACTGAGATAATCATGTAACACAAACGGAGAAGGAGGGATTTGAACCCTCGCGCCGCTACTAACGACCTACTCCCTTTCCAGGGGAGCCCCTTCGGCCAGCTTGGGTACTTCTCCAAAAAAAATGACCGAAGACTAATATACATGATTTGTTCTGATTTGTCCAGTCCTTTTTTCAAGTTTATAAAATGCATCCTCGCGCAGCCTTTTTGTATATTAGGAAAGAACACTTTCCTAATATACAAAAAATCGTATCGGCATTTGCCGATACGATTCAAGCGGAGAGGGTGGGATTCGAACCCACGCGCCCTTGCGGACAAACGGTTTTCAAGACCGCCTCGTTATGACCACTTCGATACCTCTCCATATTCTGTTTTGTCGCTTTTTGTTTATGTCGTTCGCGACAAGTAGTATATTATCACATGGTTTATATTATGTCAACACTTTTTCAAAACTTTTTTAAACTTTTTTTAAGTTATTTATTTCCCATATTTTCCAGCAAAAACCTCGCCTATTTCCAAGTCTTCCGGCGTTGTGATTTTAATATTTTCATAGCTTCCTTGCACTAATCTTACAGAATGCCCCGTAAATGTTTCTACTACCATTGCATCATCCGTTACATTCGTCTCTTCTTGTTCCATTAAACATCTATATGCTTCTTTCACCAGCCCAACATGAAAAACCTGTGGTGTCTGCACCATCCATACTTTACTTCTGTCCGGAGTTTCAGCAACATTTGCATGATCATCCGCAATCTTTATTGTATCCTTTACCGGCATTCCAACAACACATGCATTACAACTCTGAACAGATTCATATGCACGTTCTATTATCTCTTCACTTATAAACGGGCGTGCGCCATCATGAATAAATACATATCCATCCTCTACGTACTTTAATGCATTCCATACGGAATTGTAACGTTCTGCTCCGCCTTCCACAATATGTGTCACTTTCGTAAAACCGTATGGTCTTACAATCTGTTCCTCACAATAGGATTCCTCTCCTTGTCCGGTAACAAGATAAATCTCATCTATAAGAGCTGAATCTTGAAATGTCTGTAATGAATAATACAGCACCGGTTTATCCTGTAACAACAGATATTGTTTATGCACTTTTGTTCCCATTCGCTTTCCCTGTCCTGCTGCCAATACGATTGCTGTACAATGTTTCTTTACCATTTCAAGATTCTCCTCTTTATAAACCTTATAATCATCGTTCTCCAAGCTTCAGATTTGGCACGGCATTCAAATCCCATCCATGTCTTGTTCCTGCAAGATATTCATAATATGCCGCTGCACCGATCATCGCTGCATTATCTGTACAGAAAATCGGAGACGGATAATAAAATTTCATATCACGTTTTGCACATGCCTCTTCCATTGCCTGACGCAGTGCACCATTCGATGCCACTCCGCCTGCTATCGCAAACTTATACATGTCAAATTCATCTACTGCTTTCATAGATTTCTCTACCAATGCATCAATTGCTGCCTTCTGAAATGATGCCGCAATATCTGCCGGATTATATTCCTGTCCTTTCATTTGACATCCATTGATATAGTTTAAGACAGCTGATTTCAATCCGCTAAAGCTAAAATCATATGGTGATCCTTCAATTCGTGCTTTTGGAAATACAATCGCATTTGGATTTCCTTCACGTGCAATTCTTTCAATCTTCGGTCCACCCGGATATCCCAAACCAATTGTACGTGCCACTTTATCATAGGCTTCTCCAACGGCATCATCGCGTGTTCCGCCTAAGATTTCATACTTTCCATATTCCTTTACACATACAAGATGTGTATGTCCGCCAGATACTACCAGGCACAAAAATGGCGGCTCTAAATCTGGATGTTCAATATAATTTGCAGAAATATGACCTTCTATATGATGCACTCCAATCAATGGTTTATTCTTTGCAAATGCGATTGCCTTTGCTTCTGCAACGCCAACTAACAGGGCTCCCACAAGCCCTGGTCCGTAAGTCACTCCGATCGCATCGATTTCGTCCAATGTTGTATCCGCTTCTTTCAATGCCTCTTCAATTACCTGGTTAATTTTTTCAATATGCTTTCTGGAGGCGATTTCCGGTACGACTCCACCATACAATTTGTGCAGGTCAATCTGAGAAGAAATAATATTAGATCGTACTTCTCTTCCATTATGCACTACTGCTGCTGCAGTTTCATCGCAGGAGCTTTCTATTGCCAAAATATTAATATCCTGTATTTCCCTCATAATTTTCTCCTAGTCAAATTTCATTTCTACAGACATCCTGTCTTTTCCCGCCTTAGACGCTGGAAAAATCTTACGCACCTCATCCATATACATCTCCGGATGCGTAAGCGACGGACTATAATGTGTCAACCACATTTCTCTTACATTTGCTTCTTTTGCAAGCTCTGCTGCCTCATAAAATGTCATATGCTTATATTCAACAGCTTTTGTTGCCTTTTCTTTCTCTCCATACATTCCTTCACAAATAAACAAATCCGAATCCACCGCATTTTCACGAATTGATTTTGTCGGTCTTGTATCCGTTGTATAAGTCAGTTTAATTCCTTTTCTAGCTGGTCCAAGCACCATGTCCGGAGTCAGCACACGGCCTTCCGTCTCTATCGTTTCACCCTTCTGCAACAAACTCCAGTATTTCTGTTCAATATTCTGTTCTTTTGCACGTGCAGGATCAAATTTTCCGGCACGATCGATTTCCAATGTATATCCGTAACAGAGTACATTATGATTTACACGAAACGCCTTAAGCCTGTATCCATTCATCTCAAAAGTCTGTTCTGCACCTTCAATTTCTTTGTAATAAATCGGAAATGGTAATTCCGGTGCAATTACCCTGAGGGCATTTACAACTCTCTCCAAGCCTTTTGGTCCGATTAAAGTCAGCGGTTCTGTTCGGTCCGCATTTCCCATTGTCAGCAACAATCCCGGTAAACCACTAATATGGTCACCGTGATAATGAGTAAAACAAATCACATCAATCGGTTTAAAACTCCAGCCTTTTTCTTTTATTGCGATCTGTGTTCCCTCTCCACAATCGATCAGCAAACTGCTCCCATTAAATCTGGTCATCAGGGAAGTCAGCCAACGATATGGCAGTGGCATCATCCCGCCACAGCCAAGTAAACATACATCTAACATATTATTCCTCTATTTCTACGCTCTATTTTTTCGTTGGTATCACCGCACGACTCATTAAAATCGCATCTTCAATTGGATTTTTATAATAATTTTCACGGATTCCGTCTTGTGTAAAGCCATGCTTTTCGTAAAATGCTCTTGCACCATCATTGCTGACACGAACATCCAACATAATAATCTGTATCTGGTTTTCCCAGCAGATCACGTCTAATGCATGTATCAATTCTGATGCGATACCAAATCTTCTTGATTCTTTTAAGACTGCGATTCGGGCAATATCAGCCTCATCATCTGCTGTATAGACAATACAATATCCTACAATCTTCCCTATCTTTTCTGCTACAAGACAAATTGTTTTTGGATTACGAAGTGTATCAAGAATCGCCTTCTCGCTCCAAGCATCTGAAAATGTCTGATGTTCCATCTCTGCGATTGCTGCCGCATCTTCTACTTTCATCTGACGAATTGATACAACAGCCTTACGTTCTTTTTCCGCACGCTCTCTTTCCGCCTGTGATACACGCAGATAGTCCGGCTGATGTTCCATTGCCGTCTCAAATTTTCCCTCTTTACAATACTGAATTCCAAGAGCTCCGACTACTGCTGCTCTCTGACGGTTCGCACTCGCAGGTGCAAAAGAAAATGGTACACGCATCTTTTCTCTGATTACATCCTGATATACCGGCACGCCATCTCCGAGAAATACAACCGGTCTTCCATGTATATTCAGACGTTCTATCAATTCTTCTATTGGAGATGCATTCTGTGCTTCTAATACATCCAGTACCAGTTCTGTCTCCTTACTGCCTTCCAGTTCTCTTCTTGCAAATGTGTACATTCCTGTATAAACTTGCTTTCTTCTGGCATCCATAATAGGACAAATAATATCCTGGCACCCATAAAGATTATACGCAAGTCCATCTACTGTCGGCACGTGTATCAATGGTTTCTCCAATGCCAGTCCCAATCCTTTTGCCGTAGCTGACCCAATTCGAAGACCTGTAAATGAACCTGGTCCTCCTGCTACAGCAATCGCATCGATTGATTTCAGATCAAGCTCTATCATCTTCCCCATTGTATCGATCATCGGCAACAATGTCTGTGAATGTGTCTTTTTAAAATTTACTGTATATTCCGCAATTGTTTGCGTATCTTCTACAACTGCCACTGTTGCAGTCATTCCTGAGCTGTCAATTGCCAGTACTCTCATATGCTCCTCCTGTCACCTCGTTAAGTGTTTATTGCTAACCAAGAAAGGTCAGACAATGCTGACCTTTTTCCAAATGTGTTTTTATCGTTCTTCTATCGTAATTCTCCGATACTCAAATCCTTCCTGAAGATCTTTTTCAATAATGATCTCTGTACGTCTTTCAGGAAGTATCTCTTCAATCAAATTCGCCCATTCTATCAGCGATACGCCTTCCCCCATCACATATTCATCAAAACCGACTTCATCCATCTCTTCTACATCACCAATACGATATACATCAAAATGATAAAATGGAAGTCGTCCACCCTCATACACCTGAACGATTGTGAATGTCGGACTGTTCACAGGCTCTGTGATTCCTAATCCATGTGCAAATCCCTGTGTAAATACAGTTTTGCCAACGCCTAGATCTCCTGTCAAAGTAAATACTTGTCCCGGTACGGCTTTCTTTGCCAGATCAACACCAATCTGAAATGTTTGTTCAGGACTTCTCGTCTCTAATACCATAGTGTTTCCTCCATATAGTAGTGACTATACCACATTACCCTCGTTTTTTCCAGTCCCACGGCACAAAAAAAGAATGTACCGAAGCACATTCTTTTTCATTCTCAGTATATTTTAGTGGTGGAATAAACGAATTCCTGTAAATGCCATTGCCATGCCATATTTATTACATACAGAAATTACGTTGTCATCTCTCACTGAGCCGCCCGGCTGTGCAATATATTTTACACCACTTTTATGAGCTCGTTCGATATTATCTCCAAATGGGAAGAATGCATCCGAACCAAGTGAAACATCTGTCATCTTATCCAGCCATGCACGCTTTTCTTCTCTTGTAAATACTGCTGGTTTTTCTTTAAATGTATTCTCCCAAACACCATCTGCAAGAACATCCATATATTCTTCTCCAATATAGAGATCAATTGCATTATCACGATCCGCACGTCCGATTCCATCTTTAAACTGAAGTCCCAGAACCTGTGGAGACTGACGAAGCCACCAGTTGTCTGCTTTCTGTCCTGCCAGACGTGTGCAATGAATACGAGACTGCTGTCCTGCTCCGATACCGATTGCCTGTCCGCCCTTTACATAACATACAGAGTTTGACTGTGTATATTTTAATGTGATCATAGAAATGGCAAGGTCCATCTTAGCTGAATCAGGAATTTCCTTATTATCTGTTACAACATTTGAGAAAAACTCATCATCAATCTTCAACTCATTTCTTCCCTGTTCAAATGTAATCCCAAATACTTCTTTATGTTCCAATGGAGCCGGCACGTAATTTGGATCGATCTGAATAACATTGTAATTTCCTTTTTTCTTCTGTTTCAACAATTCCAATGCTTCCGGCTCAAATCCAGGTGCGATTACACCATCTGAGACCTCTCTCTTGATCAATCTTGCTGTATCTACATCACACACATCAGAAAGTGCAATAAAATCACCGAATGAAGACATTCTATCTGCTCCTCTTGCTCTTGCATATGCTGATGCCAGCGGAGAAAGTTCTCCAAGGTCATCTACCCAGTAAATTTTTGCAAGTGTCTCATCTAATGGAAGTCCCACTGCTGCTCCTGCCGGTGAAACATGTTTAAATGATGTTGCTGCAGGAAGACCTGTTGCCTTTTTCAATTCTGATACAAGCAGCCAGCCATTAAATGCATCCAGGAAGTTAATATATCCCGGACGTCCGCATAATACCTGGATTGGAAGTTCACTTCCGTCAGCCATATAAATTCTTGAAGGTTTCTGATTTGGATTACAACCATATTTTAATTCTAATTCTTTCATCTTATCTGCTCCTCTTACTAATTGTATTTCACAGTTCTGATATTATTTAGTTATTTTTATTTACAATCTTTGTCTCGTATTTTCCTGTCTCAATATCGATGTAGCGGACAAATAATGAAACTTTATTTTCTTCATTCAGGCTGTTCCATAACAACTCTGTAAAACTCTCCATATCATTTGGAATTCCAATTAACTTTGGCTCTCCTTCAAAGCTTGGAAGCGGATTACCGTCATGCATATATGTATGAATAAAATGTCCCTTACCTGCTGCCGGATTCTCGTATGCAAATGTATAACGATTACAGCTTTCCGGATTACCATTATTACTTTTCAAAATAGACATTGCATAGTTATACTTTCCGTCTTCCAAATGCATCACACCTGAAATACGTGGTGTATAATTCGGTCCGTCCGGCTCAAACTCACGTGAACGAAGAGACTGTTCGAATGTAAGCTGTTTATCCATTCCCTCGTAAATTGTATCTGTCTGATCTCCGTTTGTAACAATTGTTTTGTTTCCAAGCACACGTACCGGTGCATAAATAATCAGACTTGGATCTGTCAATTTGGATGGATCAAACGCCTGTGTGCGGATACCTTCCCCATCTTCCACAAACACACGATTACGACTGTTCTCACTTCTCCCCATAATAAAATAAGCTGCTACAGCTTTTGTACCATCTTCACTTTTTCCAAGGATGATTCCTCTTCCCGGATAAGTGTTATTCTTCAGTTCCTGTTCAATGGATAACATTTTCATTGATGATTCTCCTTTGTTTTCAAACTTAATTTTCATTTTTTCGCATATTCTTATTATAACTATGAAATTTTTTAAGTTCAATATGCTCACCATCAATACATTCTAATAAGTACTTATTAGTTACCCGGCACAGACACTTCGAAAAATCACTCTTATCCCCGCAAATCTATCAGAAAACTTTTGTTGTCCAGCGGCTCATATCCCAGACATCATTTACTACATCTTTGTAAAATTCCGGTTCATGACAAATTAGCAAAATGCTTCCCCTATATTCCTGTAATGCTTTCTTTAATGAATCCTTTGCATCCACATCCAAATGATTCGTCGGCTCATCTAAAAGCAAAATATTCGTATCTCTGTTCATCAGCTTACAAAGACGCACCTTTGCCTGCTCTCCTCCGCTAAGTACCCTCACCTGACTTTCAATATGCTTTGTCGTCAATCCACATTTCGCCAGTGCAGAACGCACTTCATATTGAGTAAACGAAGGGAATTCTTCCCAAATCTCCTCAATACAGGTATTTCGGTTATCACCTTTTACTTCCTGTTCAAAATAACCAATCTGTAAATTTTCACCCAGCTCACACTTTCCGGACAGAGAAGGAATCAGCCCTAAAATACTCTTCAACAATGTAGTTTTTCCAATACCATTCGTTCCTACCAGAGCAATTTTATTACCGCGTTCCATAGAAAAATTCAATGGTTTTGACAGTGGCTCATCATATCCTGTAACAAGATTCTCTGTCTCAAATAAAATTTTTCCAGGAGTTCTTCCATACTGAAATTTAAACTGTGGCTTCGGTCTCTCTGCCGCTAATTCGATTACATCCATCTTATCCAGTTTTTTCTGGCGTGACATAGCCATATTTCTTGTAGAAACGCGTGCTTTATTACGCGCCACAAAATCTTTCAGTTCACTGATTTCCTGCTGCTGACGACGATATGCAGCTTCCAGCTGTGCTTTTTTTACTGCATAAACTTCTTGAAAATGATCATAATCTCCGACATAACGATTCAGTTCCTGATTCTCCATGTGATAAATAATATTTACCACATCATTCAAAAACGGAATGTCATGCGAGATTAATATAAATGCATTTTCATAATCCAATAAATATCGTTTCAGCCAGACAATATGTTCCTCATCCAGGTAGTTTGTCGGCTCATCTAACAAAAGGATATCTGGTTTTTCTAAAAGCAGTTTTGCCAGGAGCACTTTTGTTCTCTGACCCCCACTTAAATCTGTCACATCCCGCTCAAGCCCCAGATCAAGCAGGCCCAGTGCTCTTGCCACCTCTTCTACTTTTGCATCAATTGTATAAAAATCATGTAGTGTCAGCTCGTCCTGGATTGTTCCAAGTTCTTCCATAAGCTCCGTCATCTGCTCATCATCTGCTGTTCCTAACATGTCACAGATTTCATTCATTCTCTGTTCTTTTTGCAAAAGCGGATCAAATGCTGCTTTTAATGCTTCACGGATCGTCATTCCGCTTTTTAAAACTGCATGCTGATCCAAATATCCTGCATGCACATTTTTCGCCCATTCTACTTTCCCTTCATCCGGCAGCAATTTTCCGGTAACAATACTCATAAATGTGGATTTTCCTTCACCATTAGCCCCCACCAGACCGATGTGCTCGCCCTTCAAAAGACGGAATGATACATCCGAAAAAATCGCACGATCTCCAAACCCATGTGATAAATGTTCTACATTTAATATACTCATCTTGCTCTCCTACTATATATTTTTCTCAGACAGTATTCCGAGTTTCTCTCCAATCATATCAAATTCTTCCAGATAAATACAGTTCGGTAACGATTTATTTTTAATCTTTTCTCTGCACTCTGAAAAATCCATCCAAATAACATCGGATACTTCTGACTCTTGTAATGTAAGCGTTGTAATATCAACCGGTTTCTGATAAAGGTAAACCGTACTCAATTCGTTATCTTTGAATAGTTTTCCATGAAATACAGCTTCAAACTGTCCTCTATGAACTCCAACCTCTGTCAAATCGTCTTCCGTCGCCTCAATTCCCAGTTCTTCCCGCAATTCTCTCAGAGCACTTTCGAGAGTCTCATCTCCTGCATCCACATGTCCTGCTGAAGAAATGTCATAACTTCCCGGATTAGAGTCCTTACAAAGACTTCTCTTCTGCAATAGTACATCATAACCACTCTTGTCATTTTTTCTGACGATCCATGTATGAACAGTTGCATGAAGCGCCCCCTCACGGTGTGCCACCCCACGTTCTTTTACAACTCCCGTTTTACTACCATCCGGATTAATAACATCAAAAAGCTCCATTGGTATGCCGTCGAGTGCTGCATATTCCAACACATCGGATTTGTTATATACTAATTTCAACGAAAAGAACTCTTCCCTCTCGTCCAATAAACGGAAGAAAATACGGTCACCTTCCCATAAGTTCAATTCTTTGATTCTATCTTTTTCAACCCATTCAAGAACACCTTCATCGCATTCTATCGGCACTCCCGTAAATGCATCTGCCGTATAAAGCGACATATATTCAGTGACATCTTCTCCATAGACAAATGTTACAATCCCGCGATATTTCCACGATGTCAGCGTATACCCGGTCTCTTCTTTGACCTCTCTAAGCAGACACTCTTCCGGGCTTTCTCCATGCTCAAAATGTCCTCCTACTCCAATCCATTTATCCTTATTCACATCATTTTTCTTCACAACACGATGAAGCATCAGGTATTTGTTATCCTGTTCGATGTAACATAATGTACTTTCTTTTCTCATTTCTAATTCCTCTCTTTATGAATGCAATCCATTACAAATACAAGCCACATACAACTCACTATTAATATTACTTTTCCAGCACAGAAAACACAAGAAAATATCCTGACAAGTTGCAAAGTTAAAACACTTTATACTTATCAGGATATTTCTATTCTAAACTGCAAAGCTAAATTTCTTTATTTTTACACGTATTTTTTATCATTATTCCCTACATCATGCTATTTAAAATTCCGCCTCCTATGATGCTCAGCAAAATCACTAATCCAATACTTACGAGTATCCAGATAAGTGCTGCTCTGGCATAATTCTTTCGATTAATATTTGTATTTCCAGAAAATGCCCATATAAGTAAGAAAATAAATCCAATTATAGGAACAAATGACAACAGTGACATCAGGAAAAAATCAAGCACTGTCAACGGTGCATCAAGTGCAGGATTCTTACTCACAGTCTGTTGTTGTGCATCATTAAGATTATATGGTGGCACCTGCCCCTGCTGTACCTGTGGTGGAATCTGCGTATATGGTGCTTGTGACGGAACCTGTGTAGGCTGTGTCTGTGGCGGTGTCTGCATATGCTGCGCCTGTAGCGGAACCTGTGTAGGCTCTGTCTGTGGCGGTTGCTGTGGTTTTGGAGCAACGAATGGTTCTACCACTATTTTATGCCCACATACTGTACAAAATTTACTGCCATCCGGAATTTGTGCTGAACAATTTTTGCAAATCATACCTTTCCCTCCTAGTTTTTATTCTTTTCTTTATTTGAGTTCTTTCCGAACATACTCCAAAATGTTGCTACTACAATGAGTAACCCTAGAGGAATCGCAATACAACAATAAAGAATTTCTATTGGATCACTCTCTGAATTCAATTTATAATTGCCTTTTCTCGTGCCCCATATGTTCTCTATAATTATAATAAACAATATAAAAATGTTTTTCACTATTACTTGTGTTAGTAATCTGCATTTTTCTTTATATTGCAGAAAAATCCCGGAAGTAATAATACTTCCGGGATGGATAATACAAACGTCACACCTACACAAGTAACCTTTTGGCAAACAGAGCTGCACCAAAGAATATGCAGGAACTATTAGGACACTCAGATGTCAGTACCACAATGAATGTCTATGCTCATTCCATAAAAAAGTCAAACTGGAAGTTGTCTCTCAGTTTGCAAATCTAATTACTTGATTATCAATATCGACCGTTGCCACAACACCAAAGGGAATGATGCAACGTGGCTGGGCGTGTCCGATATTGATATTGCACACTATGGGCAAATTCGGATGATCAATTACGTCTACCAGTATCTGTTTATATTCCTGCACATAAGTTTCATCCATCGGCTTTCCTATGAGAATACCTGAAATCACATCAAAAATGCCTGTTTCTTTTAGTGCGAGTACGGCTTTTCTGTATTTTTCAGGAGACATCTTCTCTTCACTGGATTCTAACAGAAGAATCTTTCCGACCCAATCTGCAATCTCTGGGAATAGTTTGTACTTCTTGCAAAAAAGCGGCATATCCACATAGCGTTCTCCATTGAAAAAATCATAAATGGAATCAATACAACCGCCAAGGATCTCTCCTGAGAAAACAGAATTGCCTTGCAGTAATTCAAAACCATAATCGGGATGATATTTTAAAGGTGTGCCAACCCGATCGATACCAAAATCCGTCCTTCCTTCATACCAGATTTCGCTGGGTCTGACTTCTTTTATCATTCCGGTACTTATCAGTTCTTCAAAATACTTTTTTGTATATGGGAGCATATCTTTGTCCAGTTCACAGACGTCCGCAAGGAAAGACTGCCCATAGAACGTTTTCATTCCAACCTTATGGAGCATAAAATGATTGATCGTCGTATCAGAAAAGCCAAGAAATACTTTATTGGAGACTGCATCTGCCAGTTCATTATGTTCAAACAGGAAAGGCAACAAGCGATATGTATCATCTCCACCAATTGCACAGAGAATCATATCAATCTCCGGATCACTAAGGGCTTGTAACAAATCAGCCGCACGCTTTTCAGGATGGTTTTTGACATATTCTATTCCTTTAAGGGCATGAGGCATAAATCGAACATTCAGGCCAAAGTCATTCAACCTTTTTATTCCTATATCTACCTCATGCTTAACAAAATCCTCTCCTATTGTTCCGCTCGATAAACTGACAATAGCGATATTCTTTATCATAATCTTTTCATCCTCCACAAATTCCTATTTTCTTAATTCTTCATCTCTGTTTTTCTTTTCCAATTAATTAGTAGACCACTCGTGGAAATAACAAAAATTAATGCCGATGTTAGAGAAAAAATTCCATCAGTAACCACAAATATGAGAAACGTGGCTAATGGAATATAATTAAGAATACTTTTCAAAATTTTCATGTCAAATCCTCCTTTTTTTAAATCTCCTTTTTTTCTACTTGTATTTATTGTAAACTATTCTTTTAAAAAGTGATATATCAAATCCAATAATAAACAGCTCATATTGACTAAAATCTGCTTAATCTTATAGAAATATTTTGTTCTAAAAATAACGATTTGTTGCTCACATGATATCATATTTTTTCTTCAATTACATCCACATAATTTTAATACACCACTACGTGACATCTTTTTATTTTGCTATTCATTTTAAACGTTTTGGTATCCTCATTTGCTCATGCAATACTTCTACAGATGCTTTTTGGTCTTTACAAATATTTCTCTACCAAACCTGCAACTATATTCTGGTTAAGCACATTCTGCTCAGTTTCAAAAGTAAGAATCAACCTTTCTCCAGGATAAATTCCATTTTTCTGATAAGATTCTATTTTACGCACCGCACTCCTTGCATACTCTTGATTATCCATCATCCCTTCATGTTCCCAATATATTTCTTGCTCTGTTTTCGAAGATAAGAATGTGAAATCCGGATATACTATACCATATCCTTTTAAATATAATGGTTTTTCATATTTATATAAAATCTTCTTTCTGTAAAAATAATCTGCTAATATTTTTTCTGATTTTGATCGTACTTGTTCTCCTTTTTCAGTCAGAAGAACTGGTGTGCCTTCTCTAAATTCTTTTCCTTGATAGGATGTTTCATACCATTTTTGCAACTTGTCTTCCCAGTTTTCCTCAAATGGAATAATCAATTTTTTCCGATCAGGATGTAGGGAATCATACAACTTTTTCATTTCTTCGTCTGTATCTACTTTTAATATTTTATTTATTTGGCTAAGTTGCTCTTCTGCTTTATCTATAATTGATTTGTTATATGCTTTCTGAGCCAATTGTTTACTTAATATTATGTTCTTTTTTGGAATGTAAGTCCCATTCCGATCTGTCAGACAATGATAATAACGACATCTATTCTTGTGCTTTGATATTCTTAAATTTGCATCCGCAACTTGCTTTTTCTCTATCTTGCAGATACTCCACACTCCAATACACTCTTCTATTAAATTACTCTGGATTTTTACTGAATTATTATTTTGATTTCTAATCTGAATTTTAATTTATTTTTGATAATAGATTGTTTTAGATATTTTTAGAAAAATCCCGGAAGCAAAATACTTCCGGGATAGAAAATACAATATTGAACAACAACGATTAACGTTTGCGAAACTGTGGAAACCCGTAAAATAAGGCTTTGCGGATATATGTGCTGCATACTTGCTGCAAACCCACAGCATCCTATAACAACTGAGCACTTCTCTTCACAGCCAGGTATCAGAGATGGTATCTGGCTCTTTGGATTTATAATATCATCATATTACCGTTTTCTAAAACAAGAATTGTCTAATTATACCCAACTTGATGAGCAGAATATTGACAAACACTACTCATTTTTTCAACACCTTAAAACAATAATTATATTATCAGTACAATTATAAATATCCGTTTGATATATTTTTTGCATCAATAGGAGAATTTGCATTAAGTAACATCTTTTGCATCATCATGTTGTTCATTCTAAAATATGCATACAATTCTTCTAATGTATTGATTTTTCTGTTGTCTGCAACATAACTCATCTCACGTATAGCCTCCCACATATACACACGTATATGTTTACATAGTACATCTATATTTTCATCTACTAAAGAGTGGTGAACAAATTTGTTTCTTATCCGATACATTCTTTGTAATTGATACCCCAATATCTGGCGATGTTTTTCTATCTTTTGTCTCATATTTTTAGCATTCATGAGGATTCGTTCTAACTCAATACCTCTATAATATAATAATTCATATGAATTTTTGCAGGCTTGCAAAAAAACATCCTTTTCAGACTGATCCCTTAAAATGTTAAACAACAATACTATTTGCTCAGTGTTTGGATTTTCAGTAACCACGTTATTACCTTGATATTGATAATTCAAACCGATATTATTACAATCCTTTAAAAAGTCATATAATCTGTAATAAATATATCTATGAGACAAAATATTCGGAACAATATCTTTGATTGCTGTAATAGCAGTTGGATACTGATTTGATCTAAATAATGCTTCCAATGATGACCACAGTAAAAGGAAATTATATGTTTTTCCTTCCCCTTCAAAATTGCAAGTATTAATAATCGCATTTACAACTTTATTCTTATCAATTTCATTACTCAAATTATCAACGAATAGTCTCACAACTCTATCAATGTTTCTATGATATTGATTGTAAGGTTTATAATCCAGATTTTTTGCAATAGTCTTCTGTTCTAAATCAAAAAACTTATTAAAGTGTTCATCATATACAATGACTCTATCATCCAATTTGTCTACTTTTGCTGTGGCAAACTCAACAATCCCCATTTCTTTTTTATATACGCGGAATGCTTTCTCAACAATCGAAACATGGTCATTTGCAGGAGCCTTAATGTCAATCTCCCAATATGTATTTTCATCCTCAATTAACGAGCTTCCATTTTCTGTAGGATGCATAATCTTAACTTCTACACCTGTAATAGTCTCTGTTACCTTTTCTTTGTATTTGTCTTCTATTTTAAAATAACATTTATATTTTGCGTCTATTCGTAGCAAATTACCAACCCATTGATTCCAACAATCATCAAATGCTTTTCCCGATCTTTCAAAGAAATAGCCTACATTTGTATATACACTTGAAATTGAACGTTTTGTAATTATAATAGAACTTACTAAACATTCTGTAAGATCAATTATTTTTTCACATTCATCGGATTGAATTGCACTTTTTAACATATCCACTGTGTCATTTAAATAATCCATAATTTCATATGCATTTTCTAAATTGCAAATAGCACTATACATTGAATGGACTTTGTCCATATCTGTTGCATTAATTGATTGATTATTTTTATCAATGGACAATCCTTTTCTTATTTCATCACATACAGTTCCATATAAAGCATTTTGCTTAGCTGGCATTACCAAATCTTTCTTTACTATTTCATTAGCTTCTTTTCGTACTTCTTCTAATATGAACCCATTAGTTCTCCCATACTCTAAATCTTTAATTACTGATTTTAATTCTAATAATATGCTGTATGCATTATTTATTTTATAACTGTATGATACCCCTGAGTTATTATTCAACAATTCTTTGATTTTTTGAATAAATAATATTTGTCCAACACTATTAAACTGAAAATTTGTTTTTATAAATTCATTCGTCAAGTAACTTAGCATATTTTTTCTCCATTATTTTTACCTAATACTATTGACTTTTTCATTATTTCGCATATAATAATAGAAGAAAATTAATGAGAGCATAAGCAATGTGCGACTTTAGTGTCGATTATCACATTGCTTTTTTGCTGTCTTAATATCTCTTTATAGCCAAACAAAAAATTCTTTACTATTTCAAAACATCCATCACTTTATCATGAGCAATACATTAAAAAACATTTATTTCTCCTTTTTGTATTATTATATTCTTTATCTTTCGACTAAGATATTCCCAAACTTCCTGTAGCATTATCTATCTATTGCAAAGAATCTTTATAAATAGCGGATTTGCGACTGTTTAAGTGCTAACTCTCGAGGAGATAATTAACTCTCATATGAATGACTCCAAAACACTCATAGAGTGCATGAATAAGCCATTTTATTTGAACGAGAGTTAAAATGTCTGGAAGTTAAGAATATTGTAATTTCTTACTACACTTCACATTTATCTATTGGTCAAAAAACTAATTTCATTATTTATTGTATTTATCAAATCATAAAATCTTCTATCTATTTCTTCCTTGTATAATATCTGCTTTAACCCTTGAGCTTTATCAATGTCCAAAAATGTTATTTTCATCGAAACAACTAAAGCAAATTCTTTTTTTATAGATAGATATATTTCTAATTTATCCTTTGAAATATATCCTCCCTCTGACAAAGATATAATTTTATCAAAACTCTCAAATGGTAAAGTTTGTAAATTATTCATTATTTTATCATCTTTGTTCGTTTTATTAAAATCAACCTTAGGAACAATAAATGCTTCCAAAATCTCTCTATTCCCCAACAATTCCAAAGTATTAAGACATTCTTTATAAGTATCAGCAAGCAGTACCTTAGCTGTATCTTTCGCATTATCTTCTCGTTTAATTTTTCTATCATCAATTTCATTATATGAAATAAAGTAAATAACTAAAGCAACGACCGCACTCGACACAATTCCAAATAAATCTGTATTTATATTAGAAATTGGAATGTTAAACTTTTGGGGAATATTAAACAAATCTAGTACTATGTACAACGTAAATACACTCAATATAGCAAAGACAACATGCTTGTATATTCTTTTGTTTTCCATCTAATATTCTCCTTATTCTCATATAAGAAAAGCGTCTGCTGTTTCACAGACGCCTAATCTCCTAATAAGGACAGCGGATCGGAATACACCGGTCAATCTTCTATGGCTATTATTTGCCCCCAATCAGGAAGTAGGCTGTCCCGTCTACTTTTACTTCGCTTACGCAGGCTTCTCTCCTACACATATTATATTGTGACTACGGTTTTTAGTCAATCAATTTTTATTGCTTTTCTGCATTGCTAATCTCTATAGCATTCTTTCGCTTCTTGGTCAACGTAAATGTTTGATATAGAATCAATCCATAGATGGCCATTTGTAATACTAATCTTACTGTGGTGTTCATTGACAAATACTGTTCTGCATACCTAATCATCTGATAATTATTGATTACAATTCGGATAATTCCCCAGATTGCTGCCACCGAAATCAAACGCGACCATATCTTATCATTCTTACAACGTATAAAATAGTAAAAGGATGCAATAGCACCTATGATGCTTGGAATTATTAACGCAATTCCAACACAAACAAGTTGCCATGTTGCATATCTAATAATATTTTCAGATCCTGTTATACACATTGCACCAAAATACGCTACAATAACAACACCCATCCTTTTGGGAGATAATGTGCCCTTTATAGCTTGATATAATCCATAAGTAAAAAATACAATCTGAATGATTATTCCCAATATATTAATCACAATAAGCTGAATATCACTGTAATCAACTGCCTGTGATTGCAGCGGAAACCTAATTATCACATCAATTATTGTAATTAAGAATGAGAATACAATAAACGCATAGAGAGCAATCATTATATAATTTGCACTCTTTTTTTCTATTACAGGATTTCTTTCTACCAATTTTACCATTTCTTTTCCAGCCAGTAGATCGTCAAGACTTACATCCAGAATCTGAGATATTTTCTTTGTTGTAAGCAAATCAGGATATCTGTCACCAGTTTCCCTTAGTTAAAGATATGAACCCTATTTATCAGTCTACTTTTCCAATAAATCGGTAGTATATCTCTATTTCCTGTATTCTTTCATTGTCCTCATTCGTTGTTGCTTCGTGAATAAGGATTTTTTCTATCATTGCATTTAATAACGGTGCTGTCAGTTCCTTTGGTACGGAATACTCCTTGATTAACTCAATCCACTTTTCAGCACCTATCATATCCTGTTCCATTTTACTTAATTCTTCTCTTAGGTTGGTTATCTGCTGTTCCAGTTCTATCTGCTCCTTTTGATATTTCCCCGACAGCATGATGAAGTTTCGTTCCGTTATCTTCTCACAGGCTCTATCTTCATACATTTTCGCAAACAAGCGGTCAATCTCATTTTGTCGGTTCTCGGCTTTCTTCAAAGCACTTGCCTTTTTCTTCTTTGCCCGTATTCGCTCTGCATTGCCAGCCTTTTGTATCTTATTCACCACCTTTTCTTCGTCCTGCTGTACTGCCTTAGTCCAATATTGCAATCGTTCCAATACTGCTTGATACAACACATCATAACGGATATAGTGCATAGAACAAGTACCTTTTCCAAACTGTCCGTAGTAACTGCAAGCATAATAACTGTAAGGCGTTTTATTTGCCTTATTTGTCGCAAACCGCATAGACCAGCCACAATCCGCACACTTGACAAGCCCTGCAAATATCGGCGTTGCTTTTTCCTTTGTCTGTCTACGCCTTGATTTTATCTGTTCCTGCACACGATAGAATACTTCTTTGTCAATAATCGGCTCATGCGTGTTTTCTACTCGAAACCATTCACTTTCGGGTTTTCGTACTTTCTTCTTGCTTTTGAAAGAAATAGTTGACTGTCGATTATGAACGCTGTTGCCGATATAGACTTCACTTTTTAAAATTGCCTTAACATGAGCAATCGTCCATTCATAACGCTTGCTGTCGGGCTTTCCCTCAAAGATATGTGCAAAAGTACCATACCTTGTAAAATTCAGCCAAGACGCTGTCGGAACTTTTTCTTCTCGCAGTACCTTTGTGATTTTGGCACTACCGTAACCTTGATAGGCTAGGGAGAAGATTTTTTCAACAATCCATTTTGTTTCCTCATCAACCAGCAGTTTTCCTTTGATGTCGGGGTGTTTCTTATATCCTAACGGAGCATAAGCCCCATAATACGCACCCTCTGCAAATTTTGTCTTAAATGCAGATTTCACTTTACGGCTTGTATCTCTTGCCACCCATTCATTGATGATATTCTTAAATGGTGCAATCTCACTTTCGCCTTTTTCGCTGTCTACACCGTCGTCAATCGCTATGTAACGGACATTATGGCTGGGAAAATACAATTCTGTATATTGTCCTGTCATAATATAATTTCTGCCAAGTCGGGAAAGGTCTTTCGTTACAACACAGTTGATTTTTCCTGCCTCTATATCTTCAATCATTCTCTGGAAACTCGGTCTTTCAAAATTTGTTCCCGACCAGCCGTCATCAATATACTCATCAATCACATTCAAATGATGTTCTTTTGCATATAGACGCAACATACTTCTTTGTGTGGTAATGCTGGAACTTTCGCCCTGTAATTCATCATCTCGGCTTAACCTAAGATAAAGTGCAGTATTGTAAATCTGTTGTTTCATTGTCAGTTATCCTCCTTTATAACTAACCCGTGTTTACAATACCTGCTTGCAAGTAAAGTATAACACGGGTACTTTTTGTCATTCAATCTATTTCTTACAACTGCACCGATTTTATGCGATTGTCTGCTTTGCTTTTTCCAGCATAACATCCGTCAGAAGTTCTTCCATTGTCTTTCCCTTTTCGGAAAAATGCTCTTTTACAACAATCTTTGTTTTTCCTCTGTTGCCAATGCCACGCTTATTATCTGTCTTTTCCTGCCTTGTTTTTACAATATCAGCAATAACACATACCCCCTTTCTGTAAAAATCTTTTCTAAGCAATTCAACGGCTTTTGTCATAGCCCACAGGAGTTCCACCTCTGCATAGTTCTTATGTAGCCGTACCCATTGCGTGCGACGCTCTGAACGCTCAAGCTGTGGCTGTACGGGAGTATCATTATCAGACAGGACAGGTCATGGCGGTAGGAAAGGACAAGTTTCTTACAGGAACACAGATAAGGCTCGCTCACTTTAGCAGGGAAAAGGTCATGGCGTATCTGTTTCAACGGCTCGCTGTCTGTCAAACGTATTAAATTGCTTTATTCAGTTGTCAAAGAACATGAAAGAAGAAAATCGTCTTTCCTAATATACCGCGTTGGAAAAGAGCAGAAGCGTAACCAATCTTCAAAACTTTTCTCTTTTCCTGCACCATATAGGGAAAGAAAGTGTCATTCTGCTAAGTTGGTGATGAAAAAATCTGATTTTCTTTTCACACCCTAACTACCCATGCAACACTATTACTACCAACTATGGAATGAAAGATTTTCTTTGCTCCATATAGGGAACGGAAACTACGGATTGTTAAGTTGAAATTGAAAATCGTTTCTTCTTTCACATCATATAGGGACAGCAACCACCGATTTAATGACCTGTTTTCAAAAAAAGTCAGATTTCCTTTCCTTGCACCATATCTGTACGCAAGTAACCGTTTTGTTGCAGATTTTTTGAAGAAATTAAAAAATACCGTCATTCCCTTGTGGAACAGCGGTATCTTTCTCAATCATATCTGCTATGTCTGTTGTCATTTGTTTGATTTTTAATTCCTGCTTTTCTGTTAGTCTTGTATGTCTGTCGATTTCTTCCAGATAATTTGCCCCTGTTTTCTTTTCAATCTCTTTTATCATCAATAAAGAGGGCATTACCTGTCTTTCTAACCAGCGTTTTGTTTTATCCATATTGACTGCGACAGGTGTCATAACAAATGGAAGTGAAGTCATTACATTATCTAAAAATATATCCCATAAAATATAATCGGGAAAATCTATCTGTGTGAGAATAAGGTTCGCTATGGTCTGTTCGGGATTTCTTGAAAAAACAAATTGTTCTATCGTTTGTCCTGCTTTTTCATTTTTCAAACGAATTTCAAAGCGGTTCTTAATGTCTGTTTTTATGCCTTTGCTTTTTTGTTCCTTTTCTTTTTCATATAGGCAAAAGTAGATAGAACTATTCTTTGAACCGATATAAAAAGTTTTTGCAGTATCTCCATTTGTACCCGATAATTTTCCGCTGTCTACTGCTTCATGGGTTCTTGAACGTTTCCATACCTTGTTGGCATAATAGCGTTCTCTTAGAATTTCTATATCCAGCAATCCACCCATATCATTGACTGCCAAATCTATGCGTTTAAAAACACCTTGATAATCTATACAACAGCTTAAAAAGCAATACCAGTCTATCCCTCTTGCCTGTAAAACATATTCCAAGTTCCGACACCCCATACCTCTTAATTCCAATAAAACACCCATAGAACTATCTTTAGAAGCATTTACACTAATATCCCCATAGACATACTGTTCTTCATAACCATACATTCCATAATCTTCATGGATAAAATATTCGCTCTTCATTGCCAGTATATTTTTTATAATTTCCAATGCGTCTGTGGTAGGAAAACGAACACGCAGATAGTCAATCGTTAAAGTGAAAGGCTGAGTACAATTACAATAATCAAGATAATGCAAAAGTATATGTTTCATTTCTTTACTGGCTTTTGTTTTTCCGTTTTCAATTTCATTTAAGTTCTGCCTGCTGATTTGTAGTTCCTGTGCCAGTCGTGATTGCGAGTAATCACAGGCATTTCTCTTTTGCTTTAATGTTTCAATAAATTTTATATCATTCATGCTTTATTCCTCCAATCAAAAAAAGGCATATACTCATAGGAGCATACACCTTGTATCTTATATTTATTTTCTATTGATATGCTGTTTTAGACCTGTCGGGTAGAAAAAATAGGGTGTGAAGTGAAATAAGTTCTTATAACCTTATAAATCGTTGCATATCAGCAGTTTTGTATTTGTTTTTGCTCTTGTCTTTTGTAATAGTACCCCCCTGTTAGATAACGGGGGCTTTGAACGGCTCGCAAGCTCGCCGAACCGCCGAAGCGAACCGCCCCCTTGCAAGCATGGCGGAAAAATCTTAAGGATTTTCCCGCCAACGTGGTCGGATCGCTCCGTCGGTTTAACAGCTTTTCTGTTTCTCTCTAGTTATCTACGCATATAAATCAAATCGGTTATTCCGTTATAAGTCTGTGTTTTACAAAGCCTTAACTTTATTTCCCTGTCTATGTTGCCCAAAAGACGAACCCCATTTCCTAACAGAGTAGGAATAACAGAAATGTAATATTTATCAATCATATTTTTGCTTACCAACTGCTGAACAAGATTTGCTCCGCCACAAATCCAAATATCCTTTCCTGCTTCTTGTTTTAGCCGTTCCAATAATAAAACAGGATTTTCACTTGTAAAATGAATTTGTTGGGAAGAATTGCACTCTTTATGTGTTAATACATAAGTTGTAAATTTATTATATACCCATTCTTGCGGAGAAAGTTCAGTAACAACCTGATGAGAAGTATTCCACCCCATTAAGACAGTATCTATATCTTTGGTAAATTCTGTATAAGTGTCGATGTTTTCATTGTCATTTCCATGACCATTTAGCCAAGCTACTCCACCATTACCGTCCGCAATATATCCGTCAAGGCTCATGGCAATAAATAAAACTACTTTTCTCATTTTTTCTCTTTTATAAATACAAACAGGAATTTATTTCTCTTTTTTACTCATAAGGGAACAACTGATTGCTACAAATAAACCCATTAAAATCCATGGAAATGCTGCTCTTATAAAATCACTAACCATACTTTATTCCTCCTTAAATTCCAATTTCCTTAGTTCTACAAACTGAAATTTTTGCCTATGAATGTATCTTGTTCTTTATACGCAAACAGGCTTCTGTGTGCATAATCCAATGTCTTGAAAACGGCATTTGAATTAGTCCACAAATATCTTTATTACACCAATAATCAATCAGCCAAATTGCTTTTTCATTGTCGTTTACTACATTCAACGATTCTAAGTATCCTTTTCTTTCTTTCGGTATTTTTCTTTTCAATTCATCATAAGATAACCGTTCAAGCATTTTCTCAGTGCTTTCCCATACTTCGAAAATATATAAATATAATTCTTCCAGATTAAGCTGTTTTGAAAAGTCTGCAATCTGCTGTTTCATGAGTTCATTTCCTGTTGTAATGATAGGTGAATTGATACGCTCTTGATAATTGCCTGCAAAAAATACTTGTTCATCTTCATTTATCACTGTATGCACAACTATATCTTCAATGCGGAAAATATGCCAAATAGAATAAGCAATCGTCTTACTATGATAACCATCAGCGTTTATGAAGGGGATTGAGTTAAAATCTTCTCTGCATAATTCTTCTTTGAAAGATACTAAGGTTTGTATTAACTGACTTCGTAAAGTAAGTAAAGTATCAATACCCCTCTTATAAGTATCTTTCTTTTTTATTTGTGCCTGCATTGTTTTATTAAGTTCAGACCATTCCTTATTCATATTCAATCCTCTCTCAAATTCTGATTTTATCGCCCCATACAAACTGGAATTTGTCTTACAACAATTTATATATGCATAAAAAGCAATATATTTATGAAAACACCCTAAATCCAAAATTTACTCAATTCATTTTTTCCTTACATAAAATGTTCTCGTATATTTCACTTCCTCACCAAGTGTTTCCCCTATCAAAACTTCAAAATCATTGATATCAAATTCTGGAAAGAATGTATCTCCATCTTCAATATTTAAATCTACTTCTGTGATATACATTTTATCTACTATTTGCAAAGCTTCCTTAAATAGTCCATATCCACCAGATATGTATACATCTCGTCCTTTAGCCAATAATAATGCATCTTCTAATGATTTAACTGAAACTAAATTATCTCCTTGATACTCTGTTGTGGTGGAAACAACAATATTCATTCTATTAGGCAACGGATGACCGATTTCTTCATAAGACTTTCGCCCCATAATAACCACATTACCCGTTGTTAACTCTCTAAATTGCTTTTGTTCTCCCTTTATTTTCCATGGTATATTACCATTCTTGCCTATAACATTATTCTTTGACCTCGCAACAATCAAACCTATCATCTATTTCATCCTCCATAATATGATGTCGTACCTGTGATTCCATCAAGTGCACCACATCTTAACAAACTCAAAATTATCTCGAACTAACCAGCTCGACAAATTCCTTTTTTGTCTTCATCTGCATTATATCATATTGTTATAAGCATTGCCATTTCTTTTCTGCTTTTGAAAAGTTACTTATCAGCCTATGTTTTGTAAAGGGTGATATTCAGCATTTCTCACGCAACAAGCCCTTGACAAACCATAGACTAATAAGTTTTAAGGTAATCAAGCAGAAATGAAATAGTCTGCTGTTTCACGGCAACAAAAAAGAGATACCAACACACTTATGTAGTATCTCTTAGTCTAGTAGCAATATTCTTTTGTTTGCAAGCAGGTAAACATGGGCTGTTTCTTAATATCTTTTTGTTTGGGAAACACCACATTCCCATCTGGAAACAGACTGCCTTGTTACGTATAATTGCTCTGCAAGAGATTGTTGAGTCATTCCCTTACCTTCTCTTGCTCTTCTTAGTTGTTCGCCAAATTCGACCATATCAAATCTGCTCCTTTCATTTTGATTTTATCATCTGCAGATGTGATTATAGTATCACCTAAAACCAAAACAACATCAAGCACCACCTTAAATTATGGTGTCACCATTATGGTGCGTTGCTCCAAAATCACTCAACTCCCTTAATCCTCTCAACAACAGTTCCATTCTTTTCCAAAACGATCCAGGTAAGCACTGGAACCATAGTACAAACCAGCAAACTGATTCCCAATGCAAATAAAAGTGGAAGTAATGGTACTGAAAACGCAATCCCCCGATAATTCATTGATTCATAAAGAAGATACGTTACTCCCATTCCTACTGTTAGCGTAACAAGCCATGCGCCGCCTGCATAGAGAACTCCTTCCCTGACCAGCATTCCAAGAAGCTGCTTCGGGGTCATCCCGATACTCTCCATAACCGAAAGTTCCGTCATCCGGCTCTGCACATTTACTACAAAGGTGTTCATGTAGTTCATGATTCCGATAAAAGCCAGAATCAACACAATCCCGATTCCCACTTGCGGCATATTGCCCTGTGCTTTTTCAATCTCATCTACGTCTTCGATTTTGGATTCCCAGGAAAAGTCTTTTGCATTGTCATTTTCTTCTAATAACGCCAGGATTTCTTGCTCTGCATCCCTATCATATTCTTTGTGATATTTTATGCTGGTCTTTAGTGTAATTGGATTATTGACAAATGTTTTCACCACCTGATCACTGGCTATAATCGTCGGTGGGTATCCAAGGAGTGCCGTATAATAATTCTCGTCCGTAACTCCTTCTATGGTAAAAGTTTTTGTCATTTGTTGATTTTCATACAAAGCACAGGTCACATTTTTTCCTATTATATCAGCATCTGAGAGATCCAAACCATTTCGATAAACAATACATGCTTTTCCCGAAAGGAAGTCCTCTTTATTGATCGGATGCGCAAGACTGTTATTTAAATAATCAAATTCCTGTTCATCAATTCCAATCAAAGAGGATCCAAAATTCTCAGGATGATTCTGATACTTGTCCTTTTCCTTACGATATGGAATGCTCATCCACTTTGCATAAAATTCTTTCATCCACATCTCAGCAAAATCCGGTTCCCATGGAACTGTAATCTCGGCAAATATTATAGAATTTACTTCAGAGACTCCGGCATTTTCTTTGATTGACTTCACGAAAGATTCATCCAGAATATCTCTTCTGTCTTCTGATTTTTCTTTGCATGCCGTATCATTTTTAATAACCATATCCGTATCCATATAATTTGACACTATGGTTCTTGCTGCCTGACTGTCCAGCATGGTCACAATACAAAGGTACACAGACAGACTGGCTGCCAAGGACAACAGTACCACCGCAGTTCTTTTCTTATCCTTTGTAAACTGCTCCATGGAAAGTCTTGCTATTACTTTCCCCTTTCCTGCTCTTCTTACTTTTACGGTTTTGTGGGTCGGACGATAACCAAGCGCTTCTATTGGAGAGATATCTGCTGCCATTTTTGCCGGTTTTCGGCTGGCCAGAAAGATGGTAACTCCAACCAGTAAGATGGTTGCCAGCAGAACTACCGGATGAAAACGAACCATATCTGCTCCTACATAACCACTTTTGATTCCAAGTGATTTTACTACAACAGGAATCAGGAAAAAGGATACCAGACCCCCTGACAAACATCCAAGTACTGTCCCTGCAGATCCGATCAGAATCATCTGTTCCTTCATCATCCTTTTTATCTGCTTTTCAGTCATTCCGACCGTCTGAAGCAGACCATAATAATGAACTTTTCCAGCTACGGAAAGATACATAATATTATAAATAAGCAGATACGCACACAAACAGGTAACTGCAATCAAGCCAATAAGGCCTGCCAATATCTGAACCGATGCGCCAAGATCTTCCATGAAGAAAAGATTCTGCTGCTTTCCAAGGTCCATACTTTCGATAAAAGCATTCTGCTTTGTTTTTGTCATTATTTTCTGCTTAAAATCCATAAAGTAACGACCGGAAGCTGCCTGAGAAAGCTTCCATCCCGATTGATCATAGAATGCTTTCGAGACATAAAACTGCTTCTTGGGTCCATATCCGTCCCAGATCCCACAGATTCGAAAAGTCCCTGTAAAGATTCCCTCATGTGTTCCATAAGACATAGCAAGGGTATCGCCTACATCAAGATCTTCGTAACCACATTCTTTTAAAGCGGATTTTGTTACCATTATCTCATCCAAAGCTGTCGGATATCTTCCTTCCAACTTTTCTCTGACCGGCTCCATCATCTGTGTCCAATATCCATCATCTGCCCAGATCAGCCCCACATTAGGTGTGGAATCCTGATCTGTTTTTTCTACCCATCCACAGACTCCTACCATACCTGTCAGAATAATATCCGGGTTGTTCTCACACATTTGCCTCTGTTCATCCGTCACTCCATACATGATTGCATCAAATTCAGCTCCTGACATACGGATGTTCTGAATTTTCTGAAGTCTAAAATAAGAATCTCCAACTGTGAATATTGTGAATACCAAAAAGGAAGAAAGAAGAACCGCAAGGAACAAAGTAATGGTCTTTCTCCTGTTTACTTTTAAAGCATTCCGTGCCATCCTTTTGATTACTTTCTGATTAGGATTCTTAAGCATAGAAATCACTTCCCTTCCTGGTATCTCCTACAATCTTTCCGTCCTCAATATGTACGATACGATCTGCAAGCTGTGCAATGTCTCTGTCATGAGTGATCAAGATCAAGGTCTGGCTGAACTGTCTTGCTGCCATTTTCAAAAGTCCGAGTACATCATGGCTGGTAACCGAATCCAGATTTCCCGTCGGTTCATCAGCCAGAATAATGGCTGGCTTCGCCGCAAGCGCCCTGGCAATTGCAGCCCTCTGCTGCTGTCCACCAGATAATGTTCCAGGAAGAGCTTCCCTCTTCTCTGACAACCCTAAAAGTTCCAGTATCCTATCCACATACTCCACATCAACCTTTCTCCCATCCAGTTCCACCGGAAGAATAACATTCTCATATACATTAAGATCCGGGACAAGATTATAATTTTGAAAAATAAACCCGATCTTTCTTCTGCGGAATATGGCAAGCTGTTCTTTTTTCAGCCCCAAAAGACACTTACCCTCTACCAACACTTCCCCTTCTGTTGGCACATCCAGTCCACCCAGCATATGCAAAAGTGTACTTTTTCCGGATCCGCTTTTTCCAATAATAGCAACGAATTCCTGATCTTTCACACGAAAATCTACGCCATCCAATGCCTTTACCGTATTTTCACCCATTTGATAGTATTTTTTTAAGCTTCTTGTCTCTACAATGTATTCTTTCATTGGTTTGCCTCCTTCTTTTGATATTCTATAGAATATCTCCTAAAAATCACAAACCTGTCTCAATTTTTAATTATCACAAGATTGTGACAATCCCCGATCGGTTATGTTACGATTTAATCACCGGTAAATACAGGCGAAAACACGCTCCTTTTCCCACTTCAGACTGTACTTCTATGTAGCCCTTCTGAAGTTCCATGATTGTTCTTGCAAGATATAATCCGATCCCAACCCCTGGTTTATCATGAACCTCCGGCTCACGGTAAAATCTTGTAAAGATCTCTGCCTGCCTCTCCGGGACAATCCCTTTTCCAGTATCGGAAATGCTGATCTTAAAAAATAATTCCTGTCTTTCTGTCTGAATATGGATCTTTCCACCTGGTTCGGTATACTTGAGTGCATTATCCAGAATATTATAAATTGCTTCCTCCGTCCATTTGCTGTCATGACGGATTATCATATTTTCTTCGCAGTTCACATATAGATCAATACCCTTCAGCGCCGCCCCCGGAACCACACCGGCAACTGCGTGGCGGATTGTTTCGTATAGATTTTTGTCTTCCTTATGTATTTGCAGAATTCCCGTTTCAAGCCTTGACATTTTTACCATGCTCTGCATTAAAAAATCAATTTTTTCCATCTGCCCTTTGATTTTTCCCAAAAACTCCTGACCGCTTTGCGAAAACTCCTCGTCCTCAAGAAGTTCCAGGTATAGTTTAATATTGGCAATGGGCGTCCTTGTCTGATGGGATATATCAGAAATCAATCCCTTTACTCTTTCTTTCTCACGAAAACCGTCTTCTTCTTTTTTCCGAAATACGTGCCCGGCTTTCACTAATTGTGTTCCTGTTCTTCCCCAGAGGCTATCCTCCAATTCTTCTTCCATATTCCATTCTTTTCCTGTTACGATAGCATCCAGAGCATCTTCCACCTTTTCAGCAAACAACTTCGCTTCTCTTTTTATCCGGTAGTTTTTCCATAACAATATCAGTACTGCTGCAAATAAAATTATCATCATGATATATATCAGCCAATCCATTGATATCCCATCCCATATACATTTGAAATATACCTGTGATTCTTATCTTCAACCTTTCCTCTCAGACGATTCACATTTACTGCCAGTGCGTGCTTGTCCACAAACTGTCCTCCACTGTCCCACAGCCGCTCCAATAACAGATCATAAGTCAGAAGCTGTCCCCGGTTCATAAGAAATTGACGAAGCAGACGGCACTCTGTCGGTGTGACGGGGCATTCCTGACCTTTTACCGTTACTCGTGCATGATCCAAATCTATATATAAATACTCATCTGCAAAAATCAGACGATTGACCGAAGCAGTTCTTTTTAAAATGACTTCTATTTTTCTAAGTAAAATCTTCATTGAAAATGGTTTTGTAACGTAATCTTCTGCCCCGGATTCATATCCTTCCAGAGCATCCTCCTCCATATCCCTGGCTGTCAGGTAAATGACCGGAACTTCTCTTTGCTTTTTTACCCACTGGCAAAAAAAGAAGCCCTCGCCATCTGGAAGATTCACATCCAGAAGGACCATATCTATCTGATTCTCAATAAAAATCTGCTTTCCTTTCTCCATAAAAGTCACACCATAAACTCCATATCCTGACTTTTTCAAAGAATAACAGATTGCCTGATTCAAATCATAATCATCTTCTACAACTAATATATTCTGCATATCCTAATTCCTCCAATACAGATTCTCACAAAGAAATCTCTGCATAGCAATGATACCTTTCAATATTGTACCACAGACTTTTCCTGGGTATTGGAAAAAAAGAAAGAATCTCAATTTTGTGATTATTCAGTGCACAAAAAAAGAAAATATTTTACAAGTCTTTTCATATAATGAACCCGGTCAAAAATGACCGGGTGACGCTAACATTTTTTACAATGCAATATTTTACAGTATCCATCCAATTAAAAATCCCACAATCAAAGTTCCAATAGAAACTATTTGCCAGAATTGCATTCTATTTTTCATATCTAGAACTTTATCGTTTGTTTTTTTGTTTACCTTATTAATTTCCTCTCTGAAATTCTTTTTTGCCATGAAAGTTTTCTGTCTTTCTTCTGCCACCTGATTCAAAGCATCATCTCTTTCTCTTCTCATCTTTTCGTATGCAGTTACGTTCGACATATTTACCAGTCTGTTCAGCCTAGAGTTCTGGACCCGAACGTCTGCGATTTCTCTTTCGAGCTTCTCTTGTTGCTCTCTCAGCGTCCAGCCTCCTCTGTTCCGCAAGTTGTCGTTCTCGATGCTCAGTTGTTGATTGAGCCTCGTTATATCGGACAGATCTGTTAGAACTTTCCGAAGTTCTTCTTGCAGATTGTGATTCACTTCTGATAGCTCCTGATTCAAACACAAGCTCTCTCTGAGCTTTTGTGACATTTCCTGCATCAATATCTTCGAGTTCTCTGTAGTACTGCTCAAGTTCTTGCTCTGACAATTCGGTGTTTTCTCGCTGTCGAATAAATTCACGTTCCAGCCCCTCCTTTCTTACATCCAGATGGAATGTTTTGAACAGATTAGAATCTCTCACTTTTTTACCATCTTTGTTTTCAAAAGTAATATGATTTCTGGAATCTTTCCAATGAACATTCCATCCGGATAGCTTCATCCTCTCTATAAATTGATCTCTGCTTATACATTGCTTCATGGCATTCACCACTGCCATCGCACAATCCCATAAGTAACTTTTCTTTGCATCATTTTTAAACATCTGGTACTTGTCCTGATTCCAGGTAGTTACCTCTCCGGTTTCCATCGGTGTACCATCAAAATGTTTACCCTTTTCCGCTACCGTCAGATTCCGCTCCTTGCACATTTCATTTGTCATAAGCTTCATCCGCTCTAAGTCTTTTTTTGAAGTGTGATATTTTCTCCCATCTTCATAGCTGACGGAATTTGTTACCAGATGACAGTGAATGTGATCCCGATCCTGATGAACGGCAATGACCGTTTGAAATCCAGCAAACCATTTTTCTGCAAATTCCTGACCAAAGGCAAAGGCTTCTTCTTGTGTAATCTTTTCATCCTTGTGCCAAGAAATGATACTATGTGAACACATCCGTCCTTTATCCTTATGCCAGATTCTCTTTTCCTGCAAAAATGATTGATAAGCAAAATTGGCATTTAATTCCTTATGATGATATGTACCTGTGATTGCTGTCAGCGTTTGTTCTGTCTTATCGAATCGTAGCACATATGCTAAACAATTTTTTAATCCGCTGTGGCTTTTTGGCGGCTTAGTAATAATCTTATTAATTGCCATGGACGTTCACTCTCCTCTCTCATCTTCTGTAACAAAGCTTGGTAAATCTCTTCGTACAATCCAGAAATATGAAAGTGGAGAGATTGAAGTATCGATCGGTGTGATCAACGATATTGCCAAAGTACTGGACACCACCTCAACTTATCTCATTGGATATCAGGCTGAAGCAAAAACCATCACAAATATGGCAGATGTGATGCAGTTTCTCTTCCATTTAGATCAGTTGAATGAATTAGGTTTTTCCATTGATGTAAAACGTCCACCAAATCACGATGGTTGGGAATGTTCTATTACATTCAATGGCAAAGATACCACTGCTTCTGAAAATGCCGATATGTGCCTGTTTCTGGAAGCATTTAATGAAAAACGAGAAGAATATGCTTCCTATGCTCAAACAGCACAGGCGTACCAGAATTGGAAAGATAAAACGCTCGCCTATTATGCCAACACTACTCTTTCCGAAAAAGAAGTTGAGGAACTTACAGAGGATGAACGTATTAAAAAAAGAAATGCTTTACTAGATGAACAGTTTGGAATTTAGGCTCTTAAAAGTTGCTATATGCGACAAAAAGGAGGCTAAATTATATGAAATTACCGAATGGTTATGGAAGTGTTACCAAGATGTCAGGGAGAAGAAGAAATCCCTGGGTTGTCAGAAAAACAGACGGATACGAACTCGATCCGGAAAAAGGGACAAAGAAACAAAAATATATCATTATAGGTTATGCTCCTACAAAGGCAGAAGGCTTGAAAATGCTGGCTGATTATAATAATAATCCATTCGATGCAAAGGCTGCCAAGATGACCTTTGAAGAAGTATTTGAAGAATGGTCGAAAACAAAGTTTCCTACCATATCAGAAAGCAATGTAAAAGGATACAATGCATCCTACAGAGCTTGCAGCTATCTCTACAACAAGGTATTTAAGGACATTAAGTTGGCAGATCTGCAGTTTGTAATTGATGATTGCGGCAAGAATTATCCAACATTGAAAAAGATTAAGGTATTGTTCAATCAGTTGTATGCATATGCTTTGAAATACGATATCTGTAACAAAGATTACTCGACATATGTCGATGTTGCAAAGTATAAGGATTGCAACCCAAACAAACATGACCGGAACAAGTTCAGTAAAGAAGAAGTCGAACGAGTATGGACAATGAAAGATGATCCATACTATCAAATTGTTCTGATGCTTCTCTACAATGGTTGCCGAATCAGCGAATTTCTGGATCTCAAGAAAGAAAACGTCCATCTGGAAGAACAGTATTTCGATGTCATCGCCAGCAAAACCGAAAACGGACTTCGAAAAGTTCCAATTCCAGATACACTTTTACCTTTCTATCAAGAATGGTATGACCGTCATCCGGAATGCGAATATCTCTTAAGCACACCTGACGGGAAACACTTCCTTTATCGAAACTACAAAGACAGTTATTACACCACAATCATGGAACAGATTGGAATTAAATGGTCGCCACACTGTACACGCCACACTACAATCTCCATGATGAAAGAACACAGCATTGATGAAACTACCATCAAGAAGATTGTTGGACATTCTGGAGCTATGACGCTTACAGAACGTGTCTACACACATCTTGATGTCCGGGTTCTGATCGATGCCATAAACAAAATTGTGGGAGAAAGAGAGAATGGAAAGGAGCATCTGACCACATAGTTGCTGTGATTTTTGATGCATACGTGCTGCATACTTGCTACATATCCACAAATTTCCACCACGTTTCTGGACTCCCATAAAGATTCGAGGGTAAAGAAAAACCCCAGAAACACAAGGTTTCTGAGGTTTTGTATACATTTTCTCGTCCCAAACGATTATCTCTTTGTGAACCGAAATTAACGTTTGCTGAACTGAGGTGCTCTACGAGCTCCTTTGAGACCGTATTTCTTACGTTCTTTCATACGTGGGTCACGTGTTAAGTATCCAGCTTTCTTAAGAACTGGTCTGTACTCAGCATCAGCCTCAAGAAGTGCTCTAGAGATACCATGACGGATAGCTCCAGCCTGTCCTGTGTATCCACCACCGTGAACGTTAACGATTACGTCAAATTTATCAACTGTTCCTGTAGCAACGAGTGGCTGACGAACAACTACTTTCAGTGTCTCCAGTCCTAAATACTCGTCGATATCTCTTTTATTAATTGTAATTTTTCCTGTTCCAGGTACAAGGTAAACTCTTGCGATAGATTTTTTTCTTCTTCCTGTTCCATAATATTTTGTATTAGCCACTGTAATGTCCTCCTTTCAACCTCTCATTAAAATGTCAATACTTCTGGTTTCTGAGCCTGCTGTTTGTGCTCTGGTCCAGCATATACGTGAAGTTTCTTAATCATGTCTCTTCCCATAGGTCCTTTTGGAAGCATTCCTTTAACAGCGAGTTCGATAACTTTTTCAGGTTTCTTAGCCATCATCTCTGCTAATGTAGTCTCTTTCATTCCTCCTACATAATCAGAGTGGTTGTAATAGATTTTCTGCTGAAGTTTCTTTCCTGAAACTTTAACTTTCTCTGCATTAACAACTACTACATAATCACCTGTATCAACGTGTGGTGTGTATTCTGGTTTGTTTTTACCTCTTAACACTTTTGCGATTTCTGAAGCCATACGTCCTAATGTCTGACCTTCAGCGTCAACCACATACCATTTTCTTTCAATCTTGTCTGGGTTAGCCATATAAGTTTTCATGGGTATTCCTCCTACTAATAATCATCATATAACATCGTTTTTTTACTTTTTTTATATGAAATCAGCCTACTCCGGGGCTTTGGTGTATGCTGTTTCTCCTTTTTTCATGCTGTACTATTATATTATGTAAACCCTTGTTTGTCAATATATATTTTTTATTTTCTTACCCTTATTCACAACAAACGTTACTGTTCACAGTACCTGTGACCAGCAACGCTTTCTCCTATTCCCACTACCTGAATAACAATTTTTCTTCATCTAATATATTCCAATATCGTTTCAAGTTCTCATCTGAGTGCTCTAACTCTCTTGAATATCGATACGCAATACTGCACACATCTTCCAGATCAAGCTGCTTTTCATTTTTCAGCCAGGTTGCCGCCATCAAATTCCAGATAACACTGACTGCTGCCACCGCCATCTCTGCATTTACCAAAATGCGTTCATCATAAACAGCTCCACAAAAATATGTGTAAATAAAATACACCATCAATTGTTCGCACTGAATGTTCCAGTCCCACTGATACTCTGTCTGAATCCACTCGCTAAATTCATCCATAATCTCTGCATACACATCTTCCCCTTTTCCAAACAGGCGGACTTGTGCCTCTTGAAGAAGCATATCCCACTCTTCTTTCAAAAGCTCCAATTGATATAAATCTTCTATCACTCTATGTGCAAACTGATATTGTGCTTTTATATTTTTTCTATATCTATCAACTTTTCTGCCAGCCGATGAAAAATATGCCTGCTTGCGATAATTTTCAATTACATCTCCGCAGCCGAACAACTCATCTGCATCAATGCGATTTTGCATATCATAAGCCATCCCAAGGCATAAAACGATTCTATTTTCAATCGGCAATTTTCGATTCTGCAGCAACTCGATCATCAGCTCTCTGGCATCCACTAGCTGGGAATAGAGAAATGGTGAAAAATCGTCCCATTCTTCCTCTTCTTCTGTTTCACGATATTGAAATTTCACCTTTTCTTTTCTTGAAAGCAGCAACTTTGCGACTTCCGGACAGGAAAGTGACAGGGATGCCTCTCTTACATTTTCAAATTCTTCCATATGTCTTGGATACTGTCTGCATGTCCTGCATAGACTTTTTTCTCCAAGATTCAAATACATATCGCACAAATTTTCTTCTGTTAAAAAAGCACATCTTTTTTCTTTATCTTGTTTAAATGTTTTTTGAAGCCAGTGTATGGAATGGTGAAGTTTCTTTTTGTACGCACTTTTTTCGCCTCGATATTTTTTCATCGATGCAGAATCAATTACAATCTGCCAGCCGGCACAGCAAGTATCTTCGCATTGTTCAGCTGTACATGTAAATTCTTTATAATAATCCGGTCTTGTATATAACATTTTATCCTAACCTCTATGTTATCCTCTGTTGAAAAATGTTCTTCTTCGAACATCAAATCTCCGTTCATTTCCCTACATTATTGCAGCTCGTACACTCCATATTCCGTCTCTACACACGATGTTTCAAAAAATGTTTTTGCCGCCTCTACAAGGTATCCGGTATCTTTTATTCCCGCAGTCTCATATGGTGAATGCATTGCCAGCTGTGGAAGTCCGATATCAACACTGTTCACAGCCACCTGATTACCGGAAATATTTCCAAGCGTAGAACCTCCCAGTATATCTGAACGATTATGGAAAACCTGTGTCGGAACATTTGCCTTTTCACAGATTTGTTTAAATACAGCAAATGCCATTCCGTCTGTTGTATATTTTTGATTTGCACTGATTTTAATCACAACACCTTCGTTTAACAACGGATGGTTTGTCGGGCAGGCTTTATCTGCATAATTTGGATGTACGGCATGTGCATTATCTGCTGACACCATAAAACTTGATGCAAGTAATCTGTGGTAGTCGCTGTCATTTCCTTCCAGGCTCTCATTGATTCTATACAACGTATCATATAAAAATGTAGATGCTGCTCCTTGCTTTGTTTCGCTTCCGACTTCTTCATTATCATAGACACAATGAACCGGTATACTGTTCTTTGTCTCTGCCTGCAAAAATCCTTTTAACGAAGCAAATGCACACTGTAAGTCATCCAGTCGTCCAATTGATAAAAATTCCTGATTTGCACCCCATATACTTCCGTTCTGGCGGTTGTACAAATACAAATCATTGCCTATGATTTGCTCTTTTTCTACCCCTGCTTCATCCGCGATCATCTGTGCAAATTCACCCTCTTCACCTGACATTGAAAACAATGGCAGCATATCTTTCTGTACATTATATTGATAGTTGTTATTTGCATCACGATTCATATGAATTGCGAGATTTGGAATCATCAAAAGATCGCGGTCTATAGAAACCAGCTTGCTCACAAGCCTGTTTCCTTCCTTTATGATTACTCGGCCGGCAACCGACAGCGGTCTGTCAAACCATGGTGCACAGAGCATCCCGCCATATTTTTCTACGTTCAATTTCACATATGCCTGTTCCACCTTCATCTCCGGATTTTCTTTAATACGAAATGTTGGTGAATCGCTATGGCTTGCCATAATCTGAAACCCCTGTGGTTTTATTTCTGGTATGCGAAATGCAATGATTGCTGAACCATTTCGAATTACATAATATTTTTCTTTGCTCTGTAATTCCCATTTTTTCCCTTCCAGCAATTGCTGATAGCCTTCTTTATCCAATCTGTTTTTCATCTGTTCTACAGCATGAAATGCAGTTGGACTTTTTTCTATAAACTCAAATAATTCTTTTGTTATTTCAATGTCTTTTTCGTTTACTGCTTTCATTTCCTTTTAATTCGCCCTTCTATTAAATTTAACGTGTCCTTTATACCAAACTGTCTCATCTAACTATTCCGAAATCTTAAACACCTTTTTTCTTGCAAATATCTTCGAGACAACATTTATCACAATGTGGTTTTGTTCGTGCTGTGCAGACTTCCCTCCCATGATATACGAGTCTGTGACAGAAATCACTTCCTTCTTCCGGCGGAATGATTTTCCATAATGCCATCTCTACTTTCTTTGGTTCCTTTATGCCGTCAACTAATCCAATACGATTTGTCAGACGAATGCAATGTGTGTCTGTCACAATTGCCGGTTTTCCGTACACATCTCCCATGATCAGATTTGCACTTTTTCTTCCAACTCCCGGAAGTTTCAACAGTTCATCAAAATCATCCGGGACTTTTCCACCATATTCTTCTTTTATCATCTTCATGCAGGCACTAATATCTCTTGCCTTACTCTTTCCAAGACCACACGGACGCACTATCGCTTCAATGTCCTCTACATCCGCCTCCGCCAATGCATTTACACTTGGATATTTTTCAAATAATCCTTCCACAACCACATTTACTCTTGCATCCGTACATTGTGCAGCCAGGCGCACACTAACAAGTAGTTTCCATGCATCATCATAATCCAATGTACACCCTGCATCCGGATATTCTTTTTTTAAACGCGCGATTACCTCTGCCGCCAATTCTTTTTTTCTCACTTCAATACCCGCCTTTTCTCTTTGTCACGTATCACTTTTTACCACTCTGTTTATTTCTTTCTTCTTTTTCTGTTTTCTTACGCAATAATGCCATAAGACCAACTGCAACCGCGAGCGATGCACAGCTTACCACTGTCTTTCTTCTCTCTTTTTTTTCTTCCAGAGCTTTCTTTTCTGCTTCTTCCTGCTCCTTCTGACGTTTTGCTGCTTCCAAAGCTTCCTGTTTCTCCCGTTCCTGTTCTTCCCGGTATTCTCTTATTGCCTCAAATGGCTCTGAGGTTGCAGTTTCTTCCATCAAATCACATATCAGCTGTTGCCCTTCCTGGTTTGGATGAAGTCCATCTGACTGCACTTTTTCTCCTATACCGGAATCCAACAGCTCCACTACCTTATAATCATAATCATCAGCGTAAGATACAATGATATCATTCATCTTTGAAATCAGACCTTCAACAATACTGTTCAATGTTCCGGGAAGCTCCATACTTTCTACCGGATTGTAGATTGTTGTAACTATCATCTCGCTATTTGCCGGTCGCATCGAATCAATATTTTCCATTGTAAGCTTCCAATCGTCTTCAAATGAGGTGTAATCCCAATTGCTGATTGCGCTGACTACTTTTACAAGCAGCAGCGGATTTGCCTTAATTCCGTCTTGCAACGCCGCTAAGGCCTGATTTGCCGTTGAAAACCTGGTATTATTGTTCAAAATTTCTTTTGATACCTTTTTAAACTGATTCATAAGATCATTTGCCCCAATCGTCACCGTCACAAAATCAGCTTTTTGTAAAGACTCCTGCACTTGTTTTCTTTTCAAAATAACAGAATTCAGCTTCGTTGTTGTCAATCCGTTCTTTGTATCTTTTGACAGCTCAACATCTTCTCCCGCCATTTCTTCCAAATCATGTGCAATCAATTGCGGATAACTAATAATCTCTGATTCTGGATCTGCACTATATCCATTTGAAATACTGTCTCCCAAAGCGACATACTCTAAAATACCATCATCCTGTATTTCAACATCTTGTCCTTCTAACTCCTGTGTTACCGGATCTTGAGTTTCTAAATCTAAAGCGTCTGAATCTTGCATTTCACCATCCTGCATTTCAACTGCTTCTGATTCTTCCGCCACCGCACAAATCGGTGTAGCGATACCGCCTAGCATAGCTGCCGCCATTACTATTCCTAATATTCTTCCTGTTCTCCACTTATGTTGTCTCATTTTTTACACTTCATTTCTTTACGCATAAACATATTGCTGCTTTATATTTTGTTCCTTTTTTATCTGTTATTTCCAACTCTTGAAAATCATATTCTTCTTTGTTTATATGTTGTCTTATCTCAACACGTTCTCCCAATTGAAAGCAAAACGAATCCAATGGCAACTTCATTCCAAGACCTGTCACTTTCATAAAACTTTCTTTTAATGTCCACAAACGATAAAATTCTTCACATCGTTTATGTTCATCCTCTATTTTCATCAAATGCTCATATTCCTCCGGACAAAAAAAGCGTTCCGCCAATTTTTCTTGCGGTTTCCCGATTTCTTCGATATCACACCCTACTTCCCGGTCTGAAAATACTGCAAAAACCATATTTCCGGAATGTGATAAATTAAAATGAATCTCTGGATATTCTTCCAGATAGGGCTTTCCATTCTCCCCTGTTTTAATTTTCACATCACGCTCACAAATATTATATTCTCGCAGCCCCCGCTCCAGCAAAACGCCTGCTCCAAGAGATAATCTTTTCGCATTGTCCACCCGATATGCATCGATTTTCTTCTGCCTGCCCTTTGAAAGCATCGCATAATGTTTCTGAAAGCACTGCGGATCTTCGAATTTTGTAACATCCAACTGATATATTTTCACTTGTTTCATTTTCACTTAAATTCCAAGTGCATTTTTCACTTGCTGAAGCCTTTCATAAAATTCTCCATAGAATTCTTCACTCTCATATGCTGTCTGGTAAAACATCTTCAAAACATATAGATTTAAAATTCTTGTATTCTCTTCATCCAAAGTCTGTATTCCTGCTTCACAATCCAGCAAAAACCGGTGCCAGTCTGCTATGTATTTCTCATATGCTGACAGATTTGGAATCCCCAGCCATTTTTTTATCTTTACTTTGCCGCGATTTTCTTTTTTGCATTCATAAATTTGTAAAAAATATTTGAATCCTTCCTCTTCGTAATAGCGGCCCAATGGAAATAATCTGCAAATTCCCGGACGAAATTCATGTACTCTGCAACGTCCTTCGGCATTTAAAAATGCACATGCCTCTGTCTGTCCTGCTAATTTTAAATTAGGCAGAATCATACCGTCCACTACATTGAGCTCAATATATTTCTCCATGAGTGCCGCAAAATCCAATCCAATCCCTCTTTGCAGGCGCCAGATATCCATCGGATCTAATACTATGGAAGTTCCCATCCCATGGCAGCACGCCGAACACCCCTGACAGTCAAAGCAGTCTGCTTTTACCATATCATTTGCTGTATATAGTCTTCCATCTGAAATCTCACTCAACTCAACATTCCGTTTCATGTCTTTCTTCCTTATTCATTCATATTTAAATTTTTCAATGTCTCGATCAATTCCAGATCTGACTGCTGCACTTTAATATTACTTGTCATGCTTTTTCCTTCCGGTGTGCGCACTGTCATTTCAATAACCATGCCTTCTTTAACACCTTCTGCTCCAACGGCTTTAAAAAACGGCATTACTCTTGGGTGATTTGCATTAAATGTTTTTAATGCTGACTGTAATTTCATCATTGTTCCAATATTTCCAAAATTCATGATTTTTTCGCCTTCCTTATTCCAATTTTATAACTCTTTTTCATGCATTTTATTTTGCCCTTTCCTTTAGGAAATGTCAAGCCGAAGCCTTTCACTGAAAAATCATATTTTTTAAATTTTCTCTATATTTTTTATTACTTTTTACTAATTTATGTTATAATAAAAAGGATTTTTACTAGATTTTTAACAACAGGAAGAGGTGTTTTTTATGTGGGCTTATAATGAAACTTTTTATCAAATATATCCGATTGGATTTTGCGGTGCACCGGTGCATAATGATGGGGTGACTGTTCCGAGGATCAAGAAGATTGGTGAATGGAGCGAATACCTTGAGACATTAGGTATCGGTTCTATTATTTTAAATCCTATATTCGAATCTGATAACCATGGTTATGATACTCGCGACTTTAAAAAAATAGACTGTCGTCTCGGAACAAACGATGATTTTAAAGAAGTTTGTCAGACACTTCATGAGCATCATGTAAAGATTATGCTGGATGGCGTATTTAACCATGTCGGACGCGGCTTCTGGGCATTTCAGGATGTACAGGAGAAAAAATGGGATTCTCCTTATAAAGACTGGTTCCACATCAGCTTTGACGGAAACAGCTGTTATAATGATGGCTTCTGGTATGAAGGATGGGAAGGACATTTTGAACTGGTAAAATTAAACTTACAGAATCCTGCAGTCGTAGATTATCTGTTAGACTGTGTTCGTTTCTGGATTGATGAATTCGATATTGACGGACTACGTCTCGATGTTGCTTATAGTCTGGATCACAATTTCATGCGTCGTTTGCGTCATTTCTGCGAAGAATTAAAACCAGGATTCGCATTGATTGGAGAAGTACTCTTTGGTGATTACAATATTATTGTAAATGACGAGATGCTTCACAGTTGTACAAACTATGAATGTTATAAAGGCATTTACTCTAGTTTTAACAGCATGAACATGTTTGAGATTGCACATTCACTGAATCGTCAGTACGGCCCTGAACAGTGGTGTATTTATCGAGGAAAGCATCTTATGAACTTTGTTGACAACCACGATGTTACTCGTATTGCCAGCATTCTCACAAACAAGAATCATTTACCACTGACTTATGGCATTTTATTTGGTATGCCTGGCATTCCATGTATCTACTATGGAAGTGAATGGGGCGAAGAAGGTGTCAAAGCTCCGGATAATGATTATGCACTTCGTCCATGTTTCGATGCTCCGAAACCAAATGAATTGACTGAGCTTATTGAAAAGCTCATTGTAATCCGCCGTGAAAGCGATGCACTTTGTAATGGTGGATACCGCAATGTCGTTCTTACAAATCACCAGCTTGTCTTTGAACGCCGCAGCGACAGCGAACGGGTTCTTGTTGCAATCAACGCCGGGGATTGTGACTTTACTGCCGGAAATGGTGAGTTGAATGGAGATTATACTGAATTGATCACAGGTGAAACCGGAAACCTGTCAGGATTACTCAATATGCCGGCTTATAGTATTCAGTATTTGAAGATGAACTAAGGGAGACCAATGGCCTCCCGTCCCCGTTGTCCTGCCCCGAATGGCACTAGTTCTATTTCACAACTACTTTACGGAAGTTTTTCTTTCCCTTTTTCAGGACAATTCCTTCTCCTGCAAATTTATCTTTTTCAATTGTCGCATAGATATCTGTCACTTTCTCACCATCTACTGCAACTCCACCCTGCTGTACAGCACGTCTTGCTTCTGATTTTGAAGATACAAGTCCACTCTTAGCAAGCAATGTAAGAATATCAATTGTTCCTTCTGTCAAATCTTCTTCTGTTAATTCTGCTGTTGGCATATCAGCTGCATTTCCCTGGCTGAACAAAGCACGGGCACTTTCCTGTGCACGAACTGCTTCTTCTTCACCATGAACAAGTTTTGTTAATTCAAATGCAAGAATTTCTTTTGCTTTGTTCAACTGGCTTCCTTCCCATGAATCCATTTCATCGATCTGCTCTAATGGAAGGAATGTCAACATACGGATACATTTAAGTACATCAGCATCCGCTACATTTCTCCAATACTGGTAGAAATCAAATGGAGATGTTTTGTTTGGATCAAGCCAAACAGCACCTGACTGTGTTTTTCCCATCTTTTTACCTTCTGAGTTCAGAAGCAGTGTGATTGTCATAGCACTTGCATCTTTACCAAGTTTACGACGAATCAACTCTGTACCGCCAAGCATGTTCGCCCACTGGTCATCTCCACCGAACTGTAGGTTACATCCGTAATTCTGGAATAACTCATAAAAATCGTAGCTCTGCATGATCATGTAGTTAAATTCAAGGAATGTAAGACCTCTTTCCATACGCTGTTTGTAACACTCGTGTGAAAGCATACGGTTTACGCTGAAATGTGCACCTACTTCACGGAGTACTTCGATGTAATTCAAATCCATCAGCCAGTCAGCATTATTTACCATCAATGCCTTACCTTCTGAGAAATCAATGAATTTACTCATCTGTTCTTTGAAACAGTCACAGTTATGCTGAATCTGCTCCGGTGTCATCATCTGACGCATATCAGATCTTCCTGATGGATCACCGATCATAGCTGTACCGCCACCAATCAATGCGATTGGTTTGTTTCCTGCCATCTGCAGACGTTTCATCAGACATAATGCCATGAAATGTCCTACGTGTAAGCTATCTGCTGTCGGATCAAATCCGATGTAAAATGTTGCCTTTCCGTTGTTGATCAAATCAGAAATCAGTGCTTCGTCTGTCACCTGTGCGATCAGGCCACGTGCTTGTAATTCTTCGTAAAGTGTCATGTTTGTGTTCTCCTTTTTTATATTATATTTTTGTAAGTGTGTTTCTGCGTTTCTACGACAATCCATCGCTAAGTGTTCACAACAATGTAACACCATCGTCACTAGGTTCGATAGAACCTCACCAAGTGTCGAGGTGTGTGTTCTCACTAAGCTCGATAGAACCTCGCTAAGTGTTCACAACAAAAAACGTCCTTACAATTAACTAATTGTAAGGACGAGTATTATTCTCGTGGTACCACCTTTATTCACAACAGATTCACATCTGCTGCCTCAACAGCAACTATCATTGCCTTAGCATGTTAACGTCTGCCAGTCCGTCGCAGCCTACTTGTTATCCGTTCGGTGCGCAGCTCCGAGATGTATTCATAGCTAATCGTATCATGCGCCTCTCATCACCCGGCAGCTTTCTGTTTTCACTCATCGCTATTACTTGTTCTCTTCTATGCCTTTATCATCTCTGTTGCTTATAGTAACGTATACCAATAATTCTGTCAAGCCCTCGTTTCAAAAAGGGATTTAATTTCCTAAAAATAGCTTTGTTTTTTATTTTTCATATTCAATCTGCATCAGCATCAGCCCCTGCGGCGGTGCTGTCACACCTGCTGCCTGTCTATCTTTCGCCTCCAGAATCTCTTTCACCTGCTCTGGCGTATAGAACCCACGTCCAACACGCAGAAGCGTCCCGACAATAATCCGAACCATATTATATAGAAAACCATTTCCCTTAATTCGGATTGTCAGCTCTCGTCCGGCCGCATGCCCATTTCTCGCATAAGCACATTCTGACTCCAAAACTTCCAATTCGTAAATTGTTCTGACCGTATCTTCCACATTTGTCCTAATATTGCAAAAGCTTGCAAAATCATGTTCGCCAAGCAAATATTCTGCCGCTTCACGCATTTTCGCAACGTCCAACTTATAAGAAACAAAATATGTGTTATGTCTCTTTGTAGGATCTGGAACCTCTGTATTCAAAATATGATATTCATACGTTTTCACAATATGATCCTGATATCTCGGATGCCAGTTGGATGGTACTTCTTCTGATTTTACTATCACGATATCATCCGGAAGTTTTTGATTTAACGCATAAGAAAATCGTTCCGGCGGAATCGGCGATTTAGTATCAAACACCGCCACATTTCCCATCGCATGCACTCCGGAATCGGTCCGGCTCGCACCAATGATAACAATGTTTTCTCCTGTCAGTTTTGACAGTTTTTTGTTCAATACCTCTTCAATCGTAATTCCGTTTGGCTGTATCTGCCAGCCACAATAATCGGTGCCGTCATAGGCAACTGTTAATTTTATTCTTCTCACTACTTATACTCCATTTTTAAAAGATCCATACTTTAAATGGAATGAAATGTCCCACAATGATAACAACTACAAGATAAAAAATCGAAAATGTATATGCCAGATAATCTCTTTTTTCATAAATCAATGGCTTCATCTTCGTTCTGCCTTCACCACCGCAGTAACATCTCGCTTCCATTGCCATTGCAAGGTCATTTGCTCTTCTAAATGCAGAAACAAACAACGGCACTAAAATCGGAACCATTGCTTTTGTTTTCTGAATGATATTTCCACTCTCCAAGTCCGCACCACGGGCGATCTGTGCCTTCATGATCTTATCTGTTTCTTCCAAAAGGATTGGAATAAAACGAAGTGCAATTGACATCATCATCGCAATCTCATGAACCGGAACATTTATTTTATTAAGCGGTTTTAATACGCTTTCAATCCCATCTGTCAGGGAATTTGGTGTTGTCGTCAGTGTCATAAGTGAAGATCCGACAATCAGATAAATCAAACGGATTGCCATAAACACGGACACTCTAAGCCCTTGTTCTGTAATTGTAAAAATCCAGAAATGTACCAGTGTCTCTCCGCCTTTTGTCAAAAATAAATTCATCACAACCGTAAATAACAATAAAATAACGATTGCCTTCAAGCCTTTGAGCATAAATTTGAGCGGAACTTGGCTTGCTTTGATTACAATCATTAAAAATATGGTTGCAACTGCATAGCCCAGCAGACTGTTCTGTACAAACAACGATACTAAAAATATCAGCGTACAAATAATCTTCACCCTTGGATCCAGTCGATGAACCAGACTTTGTGCAGGGTAATACTGTCCTATTGTAATATCTCTAATCATGATAACACCTCATTATCTCGTCTGCTGCCTCTTCGACTGTTGTGGCATCTGTACGCACATCCAGCCCTCTTTCTTTTAAGTCATGCATAATATACGTCACCTGCGGAGCTGCAAGTCCAATCTGTTCCAGCTCTTTATAATGTGCAAATACAGCCTTCGGCTCCCCATCAAACATCTTCTCTCCATGATTCATTACAATAATTCTGTCCACGTAACGGGCAATATCTTCCATACTATGAGATACAAGAATTACTGTCATATCTGTTTCTTTATGAAGTCTTGCTATCTGATCCAGGATATCATCCCTTCCTTGCGGGTCCAGTCCTGCGGTTGGTTCATCCAGCACAAGAACTTTCGGTTTCATAGCTAGAACTCCGGCAATCGCCACTCTTCGCTTTTGTCCTCCCGACAATTCAAATGGTGACTGACGATAATATTTTTCAGGAAATTGTACAAGCTCCAGTGCTTCCTTTGCACGCTTCATACAATCTTCTTCTGACAATCCCTGATTTTTTGGTCCAAAACAAACATCTGTCAGTACATCTACTTCAAACAACTGGTGCTCTGGATACTGAAATACAAGTCCGACCTGTGTTCTAAGCGTTCGCATATTATAACCGGCTTCATAAATGTTTTTACCCTCATAATATAGCTGTCCTGAAGTTGCTTTGATCAATCCGTTTAAATGCTGGATCAATGTAGATTTTCCTGAACCCGTATGTCCGATAATTCCTACAAACTGCCCCTGTGGGATTTCCAAATTAATATCCTTCAATGCATGTCTTTCATATGCATCACCTGGATTGTAAATATAATTTATATGTTCCAGTTTTATTGACATTGGTTTCTCCATTTCTATGCGTCTTTTTTCTGTGCTTTCATAATATACTGTACCAGTTCTTCACGATGCAGTATTCCCTTTGGAATATCCATTCCTCTCTTTCGAAGTTCCTCTGCAAGCATCGTAACCTGTGGCACATCGAGGTGATATTTTTTCAATTCATCGACCTGACTAAAAATCTGTCTCGGTGTTCCACGCATCACCACATGTCCGCTATCCATTACATATACCCAGTCTGCATCTACTACTTCTTCCATATAATGTGTAATTAAGATAACTGTTACATTTTTTCTTTTACGAAGTTCATGCACTGTACGAAGCACTTCTTTTCTTCCATTCGGGTCTAACATGGCTGTTGGTTCATCCAACACAATACACTGTGGCTCCATCGCGATTACACCTGCAATTGCCACACGTTGTTTCTGTCCGCCTGATAATTTATTTGGTGAATTTTTACGATATTCCAACATACCTACAGCCCTAAGACTGTCTTCTACTCGCTTCCATATCTCATCCGTCGGGACACCTAAATTCTCCGGTCCAAATCCGACGTCCTCTTCTACGACAGTTCCAATAATCTGGTTATCCGGATTCTGAAATACCATCCCGGCTGATTGACGTACATTCATCAGCTCATTCGGATCCTTCGTATTACGCCCGTTCACCCACATTGTTCCTCCTGTCGGAACAAGAATTGCATTCATATGTTTTGCGAGTGTAGATTTTCCAGAGCCATTATGTCCAAGAATCGCAACAAACTGTCCAGGTCTGACATCTATATCCACACCATCTACCGCTCGATGCATTCCGACTACATTGCCCTCATCATCTCGTTTTTCATATTCATAAACAAGCTCTTCTGCCTGTATCATCTCCATAAGGCCACGCCTCCATTATTTATTTACCTTATATGGCACATATGCTTATTGTTTACCTGCAAAAGGCAATCAGTAAACATTCATGTCCCTTATTCTAAAATATGAAGGCTTTTTTGTAAAGCATTCTCCGAAAAGAGACAAAAAAAAGCTCCCGTTCTACAACTCTCATCATAGAAACGGCAGCTCTTCTTATCTTTGATGCTTTACTTAAGCTCTTTCCGGCTCCTGATATTCTTCGCCGAATGTCTCAACTGTAACCTTCTTCATCTTCTGTTCTTCCAGTGGACGGTCACTGTAATCTGTTGCTGTCTCAGCAATCTTATTTACAATATCCATTCCTTCTGTGATCTTACCAAATGCTGCATAAGCGCCATCCAGATGTGGTGATTTCTCATGCATGATGAAGAACTGTGATCCTGCTGAATCCGGATGCATTGCACGTGCCATAGAAAGCACTCCCGGATCATGTTTCAGATTATTCTCGAATCCGTTCTGTGAAAATTCTCCTTTGATTGAATATCCCGGACCACCCATACCTGTTCCGTTTGGGCATCCTCCCTGGATCATAAATCCACGGATAACACGATGGAAGATCAGTCCATCATAGAATCCTTTCTGAACTAATGATACAAAGTTATTCACTGTATTAGGAGCGATCTCCGGATACAGTTCTGCTTTCATAATGTCTCCATTCTCCATCTCAAATGTTACGATTGGATTTGCCATAATCATTCATCCTCTTTTCTACCTTACTCTGAACACTTAAAATAAGGTGTTCTAAGGCTCATTGTAACGGATTCTTATCTTTCCGTCAAATATTAGCGCATCCGGACATTCAATTTTCCCTTATGGTTAAAATGTACATCCATCTCTTATTTTTTTGGTTACTCGTTACATTGTTCATTTTCCGCTTTATTTGTATACTTATCTCAGAACAAAACAAAACAAAAACTTTTAACACTCATTATTATATTTTTTAAGGAGGCTATTTCAAATGGCAAGTTTATCATTAAAAGGAATTGAAAAAGTATATCCAAACGGATTTCACGCAGTAAAAGATTTCAATCTTGAAATCGAAGATAAAGAATTCATCATTTTCGTAGGACCATCAGGATGTGGTAAATCTACTACACTTCGTATGATCGCAGGTCTGGAAGACATTTCCGGTGGTGTTCTTGAAATTGACGGAAAGAAAATGAACGATGTAGAGCCTAAAGACCGTGATATCGCAATGGTATTCCAGAACTATGCTCTGTACCCACATATGACAGTATATGACAACATGGCTTTCGGTTTGAAACTTCGTAAAGTTCCAAAAGATGAGATTGATAAAAAAGTTCGCGAGGCTGCAAGAATCCTTGATCTTGAAAAACTGCTTGATCGTAAACCAAAAGCTCTTTCCGGTGGACAGAGACAGCGTGTTGCTATGGGACGTGCTATCGTTCGTAATCCTAAGGTATTCCTTATGGATGAGCCTCTTTCAAACCTGGATGCTAAGCTGAGAGTTCAGATGCGTATCGAGATTTCCAAACTGCATGAGAATTTAGGTGCTACAATCATCTACGTTACACATGACCAGACAGAGGCTATGACACTTGGTACAAGAATCGTTGTTATGAAAGACGGAATTGTTCAGCAGGTAGATACTCCTCAGAACCTTTACAATACACCATGTAACCAGTTCGTTGCCGGATTTATCGGATCACCTCAGATGAACTTCATGGATGCACTTGTTAATGTAAATGGAAATGATGTTACATTAAAAGTAGGTGAGCATGTATTAAAAGTTCCTGCATCTAAAAAACAGGCTCTGATTGATGGCGGTTATGATGGAAAAACTGTTGTTCTTGGTATTCGTCCTGAAGATGTACATGATTCACAGGCATTTATCAGCAACTCTCCTGAAAGCGTGATCAAATCTAAGATCAAAGTTTATGAATTGCTTGGTGCAGAAGTATTCTTGTATTTCGACTTAGAGGGAACTCAGATGACAGCACGTGTTAATCCACGTACAACTCTGAGAACAGGAGATGATGCAGTCTTCGCTCTTGATATGGAAAAGATCCACCTCTTCGACAAAGATACTGAGTTGACGATTACAAACTAGTAGTTTATTATAAAAGAAAGAGTTCACCCTGTAATCACAAAGAATCAAGCGATTACGAGGTTACATATAAGAGAGGGGTTGTACTTTTGTACAACTCCTCCCTTTGTCTCTTTATCTGCAACATTTAGTGAGGTATAAACGGAGGCTTTCATGAAACATAGCACAGAACTTGAACATGCATTAAAAAATCTCAGACAGCTTACAGGCATCACCCTTGATGTAAAAGCTGATACAGAAGAAGAGGAAATACAGGCACTCACACAGATACGTTGTCTTTGTAATGCTTATCAGGAAAAATATAACAAGATCCATTTTTTACAGGGGCTTGTAACCGGAACGATTCCGATATATGATATTTTAGAAAGAGCTTCGCGACTGCATATCAATCTTGAGGAACGACGTATTCTGTTTTTATTAAAGACCAAAGGTTCTCTGGATGAAACAATTCCGGAGATTTTAAAGAATCTGTTTCCACCACAGACGCACTCTTATCTGGTTCCTTTAACTGAATCCAGCATGGTCGTCCTTCGTCCCGTGAAGGATTCGGAAACAGAAAACGATTTTTTACAGATTGCACGTACGATTGTTGATACACTGAATATGGAGGCTCTCTCTTTTATACAGGTAGCTTACAGCGGATGCTTTCATTCCCTTTCGGAATGCTCAGAAGCTTATAAAAGTGCCTATCTCGCTTTAAAGGTTGGAAATTTATTTTATTCAGAACAAACAGTATTTCCGTATAACCGACTTGGAGTCGGACGCTTGCTATACCAGCTTCCAATTTCAATCTGCGAAGGATTTTTACGCGAAGTATTTGGTGATGATATTCCTGATTCATTTGATAATGAAACAGATATAACAATTACCAGATTTCTCCAAAACAACCTGAATATTGCCGAGACTTCCAGACAACTACATATGCACCGCAATACTCTTATTTACCGACTTGACCAGGTAGAGAAAAAGACAGGTCTCGACCTTCGCAAATTCGAAGATGCTATGACCTTCAAACTTGCAAGTATGGTTATAAATTATTTACATTCAGAAAGGAATTCTTAACATGAATGACACTTATTATGAACAACTGGTAACTTGTAAACCAACCGGAAAGACTGCACTTTTACGTGTACTTTCTTTTCTCCCAATCCTGATTCTTATCCTCTTTGGATTTCCGTTTTTAGGATTTTTTGCATTTATGTTAGCTGCTTTATATGCTGTTCTTGCCTATTATTTTATCTTTCCTCGTTTTAATGTGGAATATGAATATGACTTGTTAAACCACGAACTCGATATTGCAGCAATTTACAGCAAAGCAAATAGAAAAGACAAGCTTTCTATTGATATTCAGCATGCAGAAATTATAGCGCCGAAAAACTCTCACAGACTGGACTCTTACCACACAACAAAACGCTATGATTTTTCTTCTGGAAATGCAAATGCCAACACATATGCTATCATCATTACATTGAATCAGACCCTCTGTACTGTCTTGTTCGATCCTGATGATGAAATGCTCCGACATATGAAGGGTTGGATGGGAATGAAATTATTTCAGGATTAATTGTAAAAAATGTGCTATAATCTTAAAAGATGCGGATACACTTCGGATTCTATTTTCGTTTTGTATCCGCTTTTTTGTAAAACAAGAATAACTGGGGGAAATTTATTTTGGAAACTTTTGAAAAAGAAGACAATCGAATGGCATTGAACACAGCCGCTCTTGCAGGCGATATCCTGCTGGAAAGCGGTGCTGAGATTTCTCGTGTAGAAGAGACAATTAACAGAATTGCCCGTGCCTATGGTATTGAATCTTGTGATCCTTTTGTCTTAAGCAGTGGATTCTTTCTCACTGCTGACAGTAATTCTGATCAGAACTTTGCCTGGGTAAGACATATTCCTCTGAGTGCGACACGATTAGATCGCGTTACAGCCGTCAACCAATTATCCCGCGAAATCGAGCAGGGTATTTACAGTCCCACTGAAGCCTATCAGAAGCTCCAGGCAATCCAGAAAACACCGGCAAAGGCCAAATGGTGCCAGATTCTTGCTTCCGGTATCGGAAGTGGATGCTTTTGCTATCTGTTTGGCGGTGATGCTATTGATAGTATCGTTTCTTTTATAGCCGGACTGCTTTTATATGTCTATTTATTATGTCTTGTAAAGGGACGCCTCTCAAAAATCGCAACAAATATTTCCGGCGGTATGGTCGTAACTTTAATCGCTGTACTCATTTACCAAATGGGGCTTGGACATCATTTAAATGAGATTATCATCGGTGCTATTATCCCATTGGTTCCCGGTGTTGCCTTTACAAATGGTATCCGCGACATTGCAGACCAGGATTATATCGCCGGAGCTGTTCGAATGCTGGATGCTCTTCTTGTTACTTTCAGCATTGCCATGGGAGTAGGACTTATTATAATCGGATATCACCAGATTGTCGGCAGTATGCTTCTTCCTTAAAATTTAATCAGTATGACACTCAACACTTATATTTACAAAGGAGACTTTTGCGTTATGTCTATGCATTTATTTTTTGAATTTCTTAACGCTGCTGTTGGTACAATGGCGTTTGCTCTGCTTTTCCAAGTACCAAAACAATATTATGTAAACTGCGGTATAATCGGCGGATGTGGATGGCTTTGTTATAAATTACTTCTTTCTGGATGCGGACTTTTCGCTTCTACCTTTTTTGCGACCGTTCTTGTCGTTTTCCTCTCCCGCCTCAGTGCAGTTTATCGCCATTGTCCGGTAACAGTCTTTTTGATTGCCGGCATTTTCCCACTGGTTCCCGGAGCCGGCATCTATTGGACCGCCTACTATGTAGTGACAGACCAGCTTGCCAAAGCTTCTGCCCGCGGATTTCTAACCTTAAAAATTGCCGTTGCAATTGTACTTGGTATTTTGTTTGTTTTTGAATTTCCACAAAAATGGTTCCGCAGGATTGCCTCCCACGAAACCATATAAATGACTTTTCAGCCACCAGCCAACTGGTGGTTTTGCTTTATTATTACATCCGTTCGTCCAGCAGATTCTGGATTTCATCTCTTGTCGGCATTACACGCAGTGCACCTTTTCTTGTTGTGATCACAGATGCTGCCGCATTTGCAAACGTCAGCATTTCTTTCAGATTTTCTTCTTCTAATCCTTCCATTCCATGTTCACAGATATAATGTAATACACAACCACAGAATGTATCTCCTGCCCCTGTCGTCTCAATTGTATCTTTCTGAAGGAATGGTTTTACCTCTACCATAATTCCATTATAATATGCACGGCTTCCTTCTTTTCCCATAGATACAAGAATTAGCGGAATCTGATATCTTTCTCTAATCCAGTTCACACCCTCAGTATAATCTTCTTCACCAGTCAGCCACTGAATCTCATTGTCTGAAATTTTCAAAATCTGACAATGCGCTAATCCATATAATACCTGTTCTTTTGCCTCATCCAAAGAATTCCAAAGCGGAGGACGTAAGTTCGGATCAAAGGAAATAAGTGCACCGGACTCTTCTGCGATGCGAATTGCCTCTTTTGTTGCTTCGCGTACCCCTTCATGTGTCATAGATAATGTTCCGAAATGGAAGATTTTTGTTTCTTTGATAAGTTCTTCACAAATTTCTTCTTTATTCAGCATCATATCTGCTCCCGGATTTCGATAAAATGAAAAATCTCTGTCACCATCCGGATAAGTATGCACCATCGCCAGTGTTGTATGGATTTCCTTGTCTGTGCATAATCCAGAAGCATCAATCCTAACTTCTGTTATCGCATCTCTCAACTGTTTTCCAAAAAAGTCTTCCCCAACTTTTCCGATAAATGCTGTCTTATGTCCAAGTTTTGTCAACATTGCAAGTACATTGCACGGAGCGCCTCCCGGATTTGCTTCAAAAAGTGGGTTTCCCTGAGCACTTTTTCCATTTTCTGTAAAATCAATTAATAATTCTCCTAATGCCACTACATCATATTTCTTCATTACTTTCTCCATTCTGCCGTCATAAAACGACTACATTTCTTCTTTTTGCAAGACTTCTATTTTTTCACGCACCATCTGTACTGATAAGGATTCATCCATACCGAATTCATTTCCAGTTTTTCTCCTGTAAATAAATCTTCGTATTTACCTTCCAGACAATTCAACCAGGCATTCTGACCATATTCCGAGAAATTAGCCAGACAGATCAGTTCTTCTCTTCCTGTTGTCCTTCTGATTGCGAAGACTGAAGAATTTCCCGTATCCCAGGTAGAGATGCCGGCAGTCTCTCCAAAGCAATTCTCCTCGCGTCTGAATTCTTCCATCTGTTTCAAACCATTCCAGATTGCATACTGTACAGTACCTGGTTTTTTTCTCTTCTCGGCATTCTCCCACTGGAACGGACTTCGATGCAGATACCGACTGTCCGCAGCAGTATCCGGGTTTTTCTTATAATTGTAATCATTGACCTGACCGATTTCATCTCCGGATGAAAGCATCACAAAACCTTCCATGCTCATACATGCCGCATGCATCATGAGCACTCTCTGGATTCCCTGTTTCACCTGCTCAAGATCTCCTTCAAATCCACCTTTTTCGATTCCACACAGACTTGCTGTTGTTCCACAGCTTCTGGCATCTTTGGTCACCGGATCGTAATTATACAGCTCTCCACGAGCAAAGCTGTACGGATATGTTCCCTCGAAGAAATGATATAAATATTCCTTGTGCTGAATCGGATCTATCTCCAGCTTCTTCTCCTGCTCTTCATCCAGGCCCCAGCCAATATCGTCATGACAGCGAAGGTAATTGACAAAATAACAATTCTTCGGAAGACTGTGGATTACATCCATCTGATGTTTTAACATTCTTGTATCTCTTGTGGCCAGTGCTGCCCATAGATTTACCATGCTGGAAACTCCGTATAACATATGACATTCCGGTTCGGTTTCTGTTCCAAAGTAAACCGGAAGTTCCTTTGGTTCCATAACAACCTCGCCTTTCAGGATTACACCAGGACAAACCATCTCAAGAGTCATTCGTAACATGCGTACAATAAGATGCACTTGTGGAAGATTTCTACAATTTGTTCCTAATTCTTTCCAGATATAAGGAACTGCATCAATACGAAAGACTTCTACTCCGAGATTTGCCAGATACAGGATATTTCCAATCATTTCGTTAAATACTTTCGGATTATGATAATTCAGATCCCACTGATAAGGATAAAATGTTGTCAATACATGCCTGTGCATCTCTTCACACCATGTAAAATTTCCCGGTGCAGTCTCCGGAAATACCTGCGGCATTGTCTTTTCAAATTGATCCGGAATCTCTCGTGTCTCATAACACTGATAGCGATCCATATATTCCTGTTCGCCTCGCTTGGCTCGCATTGCCCACTCATGCGTATCTGCTGTATGATTCATAACAACATCCAGACACAGACTGATTCCACGTTTTCTCAGCTCTTTTGTCAGCTTTTCCAACTCTTCATTTGTTCCAATTTCAGGATCTACCTGTTTAAAATCCTCTACCGCATAGCCACCGTCATTATATGGATGCGGCATCTTCAGAAGCGGCATCAGATGAAGATAGGTGATCTTCTGCTCAGACAAATAATCCAAATGCTCTATTACCCCGTTTAATCCCCCTGCAAACAGCTTCGGATACATCGTTATCCCAAGCATATTTCTGTTTCGATACCAGTTCGGTTCTTTTTCTCTTCTGCCGTCTAATCTCCTAAGTTCCGCTGGTCTATTCTGATAAGCCTCTTCCAGCATTTGCATTAATTCTTCATAACATTGTTCATTGTGATATAACTGCAGATACTTTTCATGCAGTTCATTCTCATGTCTTTTTCTTCTTTCTTCTATCATCGATACTATACTCCTATACTACAAAGGAGATTCCCATTCCAGGAATCCCCCTATCATTATCCATGCATTTTCAATCTCAATGTAAGTTCAATCATGTATTTTCTAAATCAGATCATATTTCACTACATCGATTTTAGCTGCACCATCAGCAAAGAACGAAATTCCTTTTGCCTCTTGTTCTGTAAATATAACTGCAGATATAACCTGCTCGCCATCATTAATAAATATTTCTGCGCTGAATCTGTCCAGAATCACACGAAGCTTTAATTCATTTGCATCTCCATTTACCAGACATCTTCTCTGATGAACCAACGCTCTTTCGGTTCCTGAAAATTTTCTGTCAATTTTCAATACAGACTCATACGGGCGGAAGCTCAATTCTGTATGGAATTTCTCATTCTGTGCAAAACGTAATGCGAATTTCTTATATACATTTTCTTTATCTTCCGGACGTATCACGAGTTCCATGTCGATGGTTCGTCCTTCGACGCAATCTAATGTGATCGTATCATTATCTATTACTACATCGTTGTACTCAACTCTGTTTTTGCGCAGTGCATCGAGTTCTTTGATTGGAGTTTGATAAAGTCTTCCGTTTTTCACAGACAATTCTCTCGGCAAACTCATTTGTGCAAACCACTTCGAATCATTATCACGATGAGCCAATGTGTCCCAGTTCTGCATCCAGCCAATCATAATTCTACGGCCGTCCGGTGCTTTCACCGTCTGCATTGCATAAAAATCAATTCCATAATCCACAGACTGAGCGAACTGCTCTTTTAAGGTATATGTATCCTTGTCCATTTCTCCTATGATACATAAAGTGCCGTTTCCGCTATGATATTCCAAGCCTTCCGGCAACATATCCTGCGGACTTGTCAGGAGAATGTGTTTTCCATCCAGTTCAAAGAAATCCGGACATTCCCACATCTTTCCAAAACGTTTCTTATTTTCTGCAAGGATGCTGACAAATTCCCAGTCAAATCCATTCTCACTTCTGTAAAGAAGAATCTGTCCGCTTCCATCTGCCGGTCTGCTTCCGATCACACAATAGAAGTTTCCATCTTTTCCTTTCCAGATTTTTGGATCACGGAAATCTACTTTACTTGCACCTTCCGGAAGATCCTTTTCTGTTAAAACCGGATTCTTCTCGTATTTCACATAATCTCTTCCATCTCCGACAGCTACCGCCTGTGTCTGTATATCTCTTTTACTTCCATCTTCTAATGTTTCATGATCTACGGCTGTATACATAAGCAATTGTCTACCGTCATCCAACTCTATTGCACTTCCCGAAAAACATCCAATCTTATCGTATTCTTCATCTGGTGCAAGAGCTGCTGGAAGAAATTCCCAATGCAGTAAATCTTTACTAACCACATGCCCCCAATGCATACTGTTCCAGTGTGTATCATATGGATAATACTGATAAAAAAGATGGTACTCTCCCTGATAGTATGAAAAACCATTCGGGTCATTCATCCATCCGACATATGGACTCACATGAAAAGCCGGTCTGTCTTCTGCTTTTATCTGCTTTCCTTGTTCTTCTTCATATTTTCTAGCCTTTTCTAACATCTCACTCATGCAAATTCTCCTGTTGTTCGTATCGTTATTTTTCTTCACTCACTGACTCCTGATACTGATCAAAGTATTTCTGTTTAATTGAAAGATAATCAGAAAGTCCATACTGTTCCATTTTCTTCAGATAGGAATCCCACTCTTTGTCAATTCCTCCATTCAGAATCCAGTCTGCTTTCTTCTGTTCTGCATATTTTTTTATATCTGTATCGTACTGAGATACTTTATTCGTATCATCAATGCTCATAAACACATTTGGATAAACATATTTACTGTTCATATCCTGTAAATAAGTTTCATGCATATTATCCAAACGCCATTTTGCATCTTCTGGCTGTGTTACATATACATCATAATATTCATTTAAAACTGCAAGAGGGCCATTTACCGATTGTGCCTCACGCACTTCTACCGGAGACTGGTTTCCAAGATCCATATGCTTTAGCATTTTTCCACCATCTTTGTTTGTGGACATTTCAAAAATGTTAAAGGAGTCCTTTTCTCCATAAGTTCCCCAGTTATTCTGTGGTGATTGAAGTGGTGCATACATCTGGTCAATCCATGCAGCAGCAAGTGCTGTATTCCGACAACTTGATGTAAGAACACATCTTCCACGGTCAAATCCACTTGTTTCACTGTTGTTCTGTCTCGTGATATTTCTCATGCCATTCGGCCCCGTCAGCGCCGGTAGCATCACATAATCTTCATTGTTATCAATATTTGCAATGTCCCATGTAAAACAGAGACCGTATCGATGGTTCTTACCTTTTGCTACATAGGTAGACCACTCTTGTGTAAATGCTTCTGGGTCAACTAAATCCTCTGTCACAAGCTTATGTAACCATTCAATTCCTTCTTTATAACCTTCCTGAACAGTTGTGTAAATAACTTTTCCTTCATCCGTTACAGCGAAATGATCTCCCGTATCTCCATAACCTTTTCCAAACCCATTGATTAAAATTGCCGGATCTTGATCTCCATTATTGATAATAAATGACATTGGAATCACATCACCTTCAATTGAAAATTCTTTTTCAAGCTCATCTGCATGATCACGGAATTGAATCAATACCTGTTCCAATTCATCTGTTGTTGTCGGAATCTCAAGTCCTAGATAATCCAGCCATTTTTTGTTAATATATGGAATATCTCCGATTGCCTGAATGGCTTCTTTCCCGGCTCCTAGCTGTTCAATCCAAGGGAATGAATAAATATGTCCATCTGGTGCTGTACACATTGTCCTATATTCTGGATATTTATCAAATACTGCCTGTAAATTCGGCATATATTTATCTATCAGATTTTCTAATGGGATGATGATACCCTGCTTTGCATAACGCAATAGATCATAATCACTCATTCCTGCATTGAATAATCCGTCCGGTAGATTTCCAAATTGAGCAAGTGCCAGATTTTTCTTATCAGAAAACTGATCCGATACAAAACAAGTCCAATCAATATGAACATTCGTCTGCTCTTCCATTCTCTGAAAGATTACTCGTTCATTTGGCTCCTGTGTTGATGTAGCCGGTGCACTTGTAATAAATGAAAGTTCTGCTGTTTCCTTCAATGGAAACTGCACTTCCGTTGCAGGTGTGTCCGGGTTGATTTCAGCTTCAAGCTGCTGCTCTTTTCCACAACCTGTAACTCCCACCAGCATCGTCAGAGATAGTACAATTGCAAGTAATGCATTTACTTTTCTTTTCTTCATATCTGTATCATTCCTTTCTTATTAGCCTTTTACCGATCCAACCATAATTCCTTTGTCAAAGTACTTCTGGAAGAATGGGTACATTACTAACAGTGGTAAACTTGATACTACAATGGTTGCATATTTGAGCTGTTCTGCTATTTTTGCCATTTCCGCTGTGCTCTGAATATCGGCAATCATGCCTGGCTGTGGTGTATTCTGTACTAAGATAGAACGGAGCACTAACTGTAATGGCTGCAAATTCGCATCATTCAAATAAATCATTGCGTCGAAATAACTGTTCCACATTCCAACGAAAGACCAAAGTGCCAGTACTGCAATGATTGGCTTACATACCGGAATCATAATTTTAAAGAAATGTTGGATTTCATTCGCTCCATCAATCGCAGATGCTTCTCTTAATTCTTTTGGAATTGACTGATAATAAGTTCTTGCAAGAATCATATTCCATACATTAAATGCTCCTGGAATCAGGATTGCCCACACTGTATTAACCATATGCAGTTGATTGATCAAAATGAATGTAGGAATCATTCCACCGCCAAAAAACATAGTAATTAAGAAAATAATATTAAAAATCTTTCTTCCTACAAATTCTTTTTTGGACAACGGATACGCTGCCAATAATGTTACAAAAACAGAAATAACTGTAAATGCAAGTGAATACAGGAAGGAATTTAAAAAGCCACGCCAGATCATTTCATTCTCTAATACTCTTCGATATGCATCTAATGTCCAGTCCTTAATATTAAAACTCAATCCCTGGTTATTCAAAACAGTCGGATCCATAAAGGATGCAAGTACTACATAGATAATCGGTATTGCTATAGAAAGGACGAATAAACCAAGAATGGTAAATCCGATTCCAAGGATTACTTGGTCTGTCCTTGAATATTTTTTCTTCTTTTTTTTCTCCATCTCTTCTCCCTCTTTTCTATAATCCTTCTCCGTCATTCAGTTTCTTAACAACCCAGTTTACAAAGATCAACAAGATAACATTTACAACCGAATTGAAGAGACCTACCGCTGTCGAATATCCATAATCTCCGTTCAGAAGTCCGATACGATATACATATGTAGACAGGATTTCTGATGCCGGCAAGTTCATGTCTGTCTGTAAAGCATATGCTTTTTCAAAACCTATACTCATAATATTTCCGGCCTGTAAAATAAACTGAATTACAATAATATTTTTAATTGCCGGCAACTCTACATACCAGATCTGCTGCAGAAGATTAGCTCCATCCATGATTGCTGCTTCTTCCAGCTCCTTGCTTGCATTTGCCAATGCTGCTGTATACATGATAGATGACCATCCTGCTGCTTGCCAGATTCCGCTTGCAATATAAATTGTCCGGAATGCAGAAGGCATTGTCATCCAGTTTGTGCTAATTCCGAGCGCTTTGTTCAACGGTCCTACAGGTGATAAAAGCATACGAACCATACCGCAAAGTACGATGACTGAAATAAAATTCGGCATATAGATCAAAAGCTGAACTTTCTTTTTAATCCCTGTCTTACGGATGCGATTCAGAAGCAATGCAAGAATAATCGGAACCGGGAACCCCCACAACAGTCCATAGATACTCAATTTTAATGTATTCATCAGATAATTCATAAAATCTGGTGAAGATAAAAATCGCCTAAAATACTCAAGTCCTACCCATGGACTACCAAGAACTCCTTTTATTACATTGTAGTCTTCGAACGCTATCAGGAGACCACCCATTGGGAGATACTTAAAAATAATTGTCAGTAAAAGCCCTGGCATTAGGAAGAAAAGATATAACTGCCAGTTTTTCTTCATATAAATCATCTTTTCTCTCCACGTTCGTTTGCTTACGGACTTTGCTTGATTTTGCATTCTTTTCATGCACTTCTTCCTCCATTCCTTTAACCTTATGAAAAACCGGTTACGTAACCGGTTACTTTATAGTTTGATATTACTATATTCTTCTCTTTCTGTCAACACTTTTGTGCGATAAAATAACCGGTTACGTAACTGGTTATTTTAGTATTGCGTTTTTCCATGAAAATTGCTATACTGAAAGATATTATTAACCATCAGCCATCATATTGAAGGAGATTCAAATTTTATGAGTAAAAAACAGGTAACTTTTGCAGATATTGCGGAATACACCAATTTTTCAAAAACTACAATATCAAGATATTTCAATCACCCGGATTCACTGACGGTTGAAAACCAGGAAAAGATTTCACAGGCTCTTGATACACTTGGATATAAAAAGAATAAGCTGGCAAAAGTTCTGGCAAATGGAAAAAGCGAATTTATCGGAATCATTGTTCCAAACCTTTACCTGCACTATTATTCTGAGATGCTGACACAATTCCTTTCCAGCTACAGTGATTATCACTATAAATTTCTTGTTTTCGCCAGTGAACATGGCGCTGAAGAAGAACAACAGTACATTGAAGAACTTCTGTCTTATCAGATTGAAGGACTGATTGTTTTAAGTCACACTCTTCCATCTGAGAAGCTTGCTTCCTATCAGATTCCTGTCATCGCAATTGAACGCGAAGCAGAATATATCAGCAGTGTCAATACTGATAACTATATGGGTGCACTTCAAGCTACTTCCCTGTTGATTCGGGATAAATGTGACATATTAATTCATATAAATGTCAATGTGAATAAATCCATCCCGGCTTATGACCGAATCCGAGCCTTTCAGGCTACTTGCGAAGAATATCATATTCCATATGATATAGATCTTAGTGTAGAAGGTGATTCTTATCATGAGATTTTAAACGTAATCCGAGAGATTTTCAACAAAATAGAAGCAAAATACCCCAATCAAAAAAAAGGTATCTTTCTCGCGAATGATACCTATGCTAATATGTTTCTTAATTTAATTTTCCAAAAATATGGAACATTTCCTTCTACTTATGAGATTGTTGGATTTGACAACTCTCCGATTGCCAGCGAGGCAATCCTTCCGATCACAACCATCGGCCAGCAGATTGATGTGATTGCAAAGACTGCCATGGATCTTCTTGTCCAACAGATGGAAGAGCAGAAAAAGCGTGTTCCCAAACCATTAGGTGAACCTGTTCATAAACAAATTGCCCCTGTATTAATTCGCCGTAATACAACAAAATAATTTATTTTTCATGATTGAGAACGTTGCAAATTTAACTGCTTTTAATATCACATGCAAATAGCTCAAACAAAAATTTTCTCCATCACTTCTCCAATCGGGGCTGAAATCGTCAAATTCGACCGCACAGCCCTTCCGGTCTCCGATTTATTGATCACTGCCAAATATTTTCCATTGAAGTAATCAATAAATCCGGCCGCCGGATATACGACCAATGAAGTGCCTCCGATAATCAACATATCTGCCTGGCTGATTGCATTTACAGCACCTTGGATCGTTGCAGAATCCAACCCTTCTTCATAAAGAACAACATCTGGTTTAATAATCCCTCCACATTTTTTACATCTTGGTATTCCATCAGAACTTTTCACATATTCCGCATCATAAAATTCATGACAATCCATGCAATAGTTCCTCATAATACTTCCATGTAATTCATATACCGTTTTGCTTCCTGCTGCCTGATGCAGTCCGTCGATATTCTGTGTTACAACTGCTTTCAGCTTCCCTGCCATTTCCAGCTCTGCAAGCTTTCTATGTGCCGCATTCGGCTTCGCATCCAGCATCATCATTTTTTCTTTATAGAATTCGTAAAAAGCTTCTGTATGCTGTATAAAAAAAGAATGACTCACTACCTGTTCCGGTGAATATTTATAAGACTGATGATAAATACCATCCGCACTTCTAAAATCCGGGATTCCACTCTCCGTCGATACTCCTGCGCCTCCAAAAAAGACAATATTCTGACTTTCATCTATCATCTTCTGTAACTGTTCTATTTCTTTCTCATACATCACATATCACCCCTTGTATTAATCTCCTGCACGTCTATAAAGTGCCCAACTTACATTACTCATCCAAAACATGACCTGCCTGAATGTGCTTATCTATTTTATCTTGCATACACTTCCAGATAGTCGCAGATGTTTCTTCTACTTTTTCATTTCTTTTATAAATTTGTGATTTCTTCACTTGATGCTCTGTCCAACTAATTCCACCAGCGGCATCATTTAACAATAATGGCTGGAAATTATCAAGCAAATGTGCATACTTCGCCTCTGCTGTCTCGTACGCTTCAAATTCTTCCCACAAGGCTTTTAAATACATTCCTTGATCTTCTGGTAACATTCCAAAAATATGGTCAGCTGCCTTTCTTTCTCGCTCATCCTTTGTTTTTGCACCTTCCTCATCATATGCATAGGTATCACCGGCATCAATCTCCACCAGATCATGGATCAGTCCCATCAACATTACTTTTGATACCTCAACCGGTTCCTCTGCGTATTCCTGAAGCAGGTATGCCATCAATGCGATATGCCAGGAATGCTCTGCATCATTCTCCTTGCGTGATGCATCTGAAAGCGGTGTCTGACGTATAATCTTTTTCACTTTATCAATTTCCAAAATAAATTGAAGCTGCTGCTCTAATCGATTCATCTTTTAAGCCTCCATTACTTTTCTAATAACTCTATCTTACTCCTTTTGTCGTATGCATGGCAACTTAAAAAGGAGAAATGATATCCTGTCAATATCACTTCTCCTTTTATGTATGTTCTTACACTTTTCTTATTTAATCTTACAGTTCAACTCTACCTGTTGTATCTCCGTTGATTACATAGTAAGCTGCTGAATCTTCTGGTTTTAAGTAAATCTTAACGTCTTTCAAATCGCCAACTTTATTCTTAAGAACTTTTGTCCAAACGTCTTTTACTTTCTGGAAGATTTCTTTTTCTGTATATTCTTTTCCAGCGAACTGAAGGAACATCTCTGTTTTTACTTCAGCTTTCTTTGCTGTTGTCTTCTTTGCAGGTGCTTTCTTTGCTGCTGTTTTCTTTGCAGGTGCTTTCTCTTCTTTTGCCGGTGCATCTACAAGAACTGCTGCTTTTGTCTCAATTCCTTTTGTTGTATCTTTCTGAGTTGAGATTGCCTTTGGAGCTGGTTTTGCTTCTACCTTCTTAGGTTCTACTTTTTTAGTCTCAACTTTTTTAACTTCTTCTTTTACTGTCTCTGTTGTCTTTGTTTCTTTTATAGAAGATGTTGCTGCCTCTGCTGTTGCCTCTGCTGCTGTCTCATTCTTTAACGCTGTCTGTTCTGCTGTCTTTAACGCTTTAGCTGCTTTTTGCTCTTTTAATGTTTTTCTTGCCATTACTTGTTCCCTCCTAATAAATATTCAAGTATTCTGACTCGATTTCATTTTTTGCTACAAGTGTTATTGTACCTCATTTTATTAAAAAGGTCAAAAAAATAACAATAATTTTTACATTCCTACTTTTTTTCTAAATTTTCTGATTTTTTATATTATTTGAACAAATTAACTTTTTTTATTTTTTTAGAGTTTTAGGGTTTACAAACTATCCAATTATTGATATACTATCACATGTCGAGCGGAAGTGGCGGAATGGCAGACGCGCTAGATTCAGGTTCTAGTGGGAGTTTATCCTGTGAGAGTTCAAGTCTCTTCTTCCGCACTAGGCAGAAACCCATGTGAATGCATGGGTTTTTTATTTTGCAGAGCCAGTAGGGACGGGGATTTCCGGCTTTTTTTCTATGAAAAAAGCCGGAAATCCCCGTCCCTATCTGGTTCACATTTTATCACGGTTCCAATATGCTTATCCAATCTCCATTGCGGAGCATCACTATCATCAGCCCAATACTCATCCAATGAAATAATCTTATCATTAACAATTTTAATAAATAACGTTACATGGAATGAAGCACTCTTATCCTTCGGATATACATTAGCAACTGTTACCAGTAAATTACCCATTTCTTCTGTTCTTTCAACCACTCCATTCCATTCTCCTTAAAATTCCGATTTTCATTTTCGCCAATTGGAAGTTAGCTATTTTTTCATTCCTTGCTTTGTAAAATGCTTATGCAACAAAAATTCTGTCGGAATAATTGTAAGCACCATAATTCCTAATTGTAAAAACACCAAATAAACAGAAATTATTTCAAAGTTTGTATTATCTTTCGTTAAAATCAAAATAAAAATCGATAGTATCACCAGGATAATTCCTAAAACAAAGTTTATCCAGCCCCAACACCTGTGTGCATATCTCCATGTTTCATCATTCATCCTTGACATAGTAGTTCAATATCCCGAACTCCCCTGCCGATCTTTAGGAGGCTTATCTTTCCACGTATATCCCAATATAATCATAGATAGCGGTACTAAAAGTGAACACACAGATAAAAATATAAACATTATAAAGTTCTCCTCTCAACTTCTGATTAATTTGCTCCAAAGACTGAAATTGTCATCAAATAAACCCTACCCATATTCCAACCGCTATAAGTATCATACCTAATATTCTTCCGATAAATCTCGCCTTTTTATTTCCAAATAAAGCCGTTGTTTCTGGAGTAGTAAATAATTGTTACTTTCTGCATAGCGTGTTTCCTAAAATGATAATTACCACGACATCAACCAAAATAATTCCCGATACAATATATACAAAAAATGCAGGTAAAATATTTTCAAACAAGCCCATAGTTAATAGAAGAATTGCTATAATAGACATTCCAATTCCCATTGTTCTGCATAACTTCTTTTCATTATATTTTTCCTTTTCTTCTTTTGAAGCTGTATTATATCCAGAAATGAACCAGCTTCCGTGTCCAGAAAGTAAAATAATAGAAAGTACAGCAAATATCACAAAGACAATCCACACTGTCCAATCAGAACCTGTTGCTAAATCTGATAATTTCATTTACAGTCTCCTCCTTAAATTCTGTTTTATTACTCATATGATATCATATTTTTCTTCAATTACATCCACCTAATTTTAAATACATTGCTATTCGGCTTGCTTCTGTAACCAGCATTCGTTTGATTTTCTCCTGCATTTTTCCCATTCCTTTTGAATCCCGGGCAGAGAATCATTCCATTGCTCTCTGTCAGGACATTATTCTTAAAATCAGGCTCAAAATGGGCAATTCCAGTTTCGCAGGCTACCTATATATAGCCTTTTCATTTTTGCTTGCAAAAAGCCTGATTTTTCAACAAATATCAGCATTTTAGGGGATAGAATCTTGCAATTCGATTCTCTTATCTTCTGTCAATTTTTCCACAAAAAAAGAGCTACACCTTTTTGCCAAGATGCAACTCTTTATTTCATGATACCTTGCTTTTTTTGATTCTCTGTACGGTTCATAGTTTGTTTTCTTCCTCTGTCCTATCTGTAATACATTCCATAACGAAACATTGAACCATAGAACTCTACAGATTCCTTAAACCAATTGTTTAACCATTTTTTCATTTTGCTCATTATTTTTTACCTCCTTTTTCTTTACACTTGCATTATAGTTTTTTTTGCGATATAATTCTTGCCAAATCCGGCTAAAAAGTAGCCAAATTCTGCGAGGTATTTTTTTAATGAGACCAATTTATGAAGAAAATGAAGAAACTTTAGAGATTTCAGAGAATATTTCTAGTCATATTTCTCCACATCTTCACAAGTCTATGGAACTTGTTTCTGTAACAGAGGGAACTTTGGAACTTGGTATAGGAACCGAACTTTATCATATGGAGAAGGGCGATTTTGCAATTATTTTTCCTGAACTGATCCATCATTATCAGGTTTTCAATCAGAACTCATGCAAAGCAATTTACGCACTTGCCTCTCCTATTTTAGGATCTGGCTATACCAAAGACTTACAGCAGATGTGCCCTGCGAATCCTGTAATTCCAGCTCCTGATGTACATCCTGATGTAAATTATGCTCTTCGGAGTATGCTGGTTTATCCGGCACTTTCACAGGAGCATGTTCTTCATCAGGCATTTATTCAGATTATTCTTGCCCGCACCTTTCCTTTATTTCATCTGATTGACAAAAGCACTGTAGGAAGTGATGATATCATCTATCAGACTGTTTCCTATATTGCTGCACATTATACAGAAGAACTGACTTTACCAAAGATGGCTCATGATCTTGGAATAAGCCAGTCCTCTCTGTCCCGTGTATTTTCTGGTACATTTCATATGAACTTTAATCGTTATCTAAATGAAGCCAGACTCGATTATGCATGTAACCTGTTATTACACAGCAATCATACTGTTTTGGATATCTGCATTCAGGCAGGTTTTGAGAGTCAGAGGACTTTCAACCGTGTATTTCAAGAACGTTATCATGCATCACCTCGTGAATATCGGAATCAAATGAAAAAGTAGAGATTTTCCTATTCTTATGATTAGAACTGCTTTCCGCTGTTTGATGTGCATATGTATAATACATGAATCAACTTGGACATGCTTCAATCGAAACAACACTTAAACCAAATGCTCTGGCAGATTAATTTGTGCTTATATGTACGAAAAACTCTGCCAGAGCATTTTCCACCTACCTTTTACTCATTTATTATCTTCTGGCTTTTCAGATAATAATAAATCCCATCATCTGTCACGCTTTCACAAATATCAGTCGCAATTTCTTTCACTTTTTCAGCTGCGTTTCCCATTGCAATCCCTTTTCCAACGGATAGTAACATATCAATATCATTTTCTCCATCTCCAAATGCAATGGCTTCTTCCTTTGAGAATTTATAATGTGCAAGAACCTGTTCAATCGCAGCTCCTTTTCCACCTTCTTTTGGAATAATATCTATGGCTCTATCCCACCACGCTGCTAATTTGGCATTTTTCGTTCCCTTTAATATATACTTACGTTCTTCTAAGTCACATCCCAACATGATTTGAAACACATCTTTGTCCACATATTCTTCGAATTTCTCGGATACATTCACCCTATGATGTGCAATCGCAAAATAATCTTCTAAATCTTTATCGCTTCCATTTGCAACAATCTCTTCCGCTGTTGCAATAGAAACAGGTCTTTCCATTCTCTTTGCATTTTCAATAATTATTTCTATATCTTCTTCCGGAATAGGACATTTTGCCACTACCTGATTACCTGCAACGCAGAAAGATCCATTAAATGCCAAAATCGCATCAAATACAACTCCCTCAAACATTGGTATGGTAGCAAACGAACGCCCTGTTGCGATACATATTTTTATACCATTTTGTTTTAATAAACATAACGCCTTCCTCGTATTCGGTGTTATCTCTGTTTTTCCCATCTCCAACAATGTTCCATCAATATCAAAAAAAATAATTTTTACCTGATTCATTTCTTTTCTACTCCCTTATGCAACGAATTACTTTACATGGATTGCTAACCACAACATTATTTTTACCGATTGTAACTCCAGACAAAAAATTGCTACCACTTCCAATCCAAACATTATCCTTTCATAGAAGATATGTTTTGTTCTCAATTATCATTATACTGCAATTTTAAGGAACAAATATCTTTTTAGTGCAATTATATGTCACTATTCTGCCTTTTTTTTGCGATATTCCGTTGGTGACATTCCTATATGTTCTCGAAAAGTCTTTCCGAAAAAACTACTACTTCCTAATCCGCACTCCTGACTAATTACAGAAATAGTATCTCTGGTATGTACTAACATATAGCAGGCTTTTTGTAGCCGATAGTTTGTGATATATTCTAACGGCGTCATGTGAAGACACTCTTGAAAAACTCGAAAGCAGTCTCTCTCGCTTATGTAACCAGCTTTTGCAAGATCAGAAACAGTAATTTTATCTGCATAATTTTCATAAACATAAACCATCATCAATTTTATTCTGTCGTTCGCTCTCGTATTAGTTTTCTTTTTTTCAATCACAGAAAATGACATTTTGAAAAGTGATAGCCAAATTTCAGTTAATCGCTCACGCAGTTTTAGTTCATATCCAAATTCCTTTTCTGATAAATTAAATGCATTCCTTATAAGATCTAATATTTCTTTTTGTTCCAAATTATTAGAATATAATGGAATCATATCCAATTCTCCAGATGTGATAATTGGCATAATATATTTTTTCACAATTATATTTCCTGTTTCACCGCCAATAAATGATGGATCAAAAATATGAATTAACTGTACCGTATTGTCTTCTTGTGGCTTCGTTGTATGAAGAACATTAGAATTAACCATGCCTCCTGAGCCATGCGGAAAAATATAATGTCCGTTAGGCATACGGTATTCAAGGTTTCCCTGCTCTACATAAAACACTTCTACGCTTTTATGCCAATGCCATGGAATACTATCTTCTGCATATTGATTTAATTCTACACGAGAAGCAAGATATGGAAAATTTGATTCAAAATTTGGTAATTCTTCTTCTCTGCTTCCTTCTATAAAATCTATTCCTCGAACAATTTTCACCTCATTCGCCTCCCTTTATACATTTGAAATATACAGTTACGCAAAGCTTCTTTGACATGTGCTTTTCTCTATAAATTCCGTTTTTTATTTTCATAATATCATGAACCAGATAGGGACGGGGATTAATGGCTCTTTTGCTCGCAAAAGAGCCATTAATCCCCGTCCCTATCTGGTTCACTCTATCTGCTTCACTGCTTTTTATGAATCATCGATGCTAAAAGCATTATAAATCCTAGATTAAATATGATATAAAATAACGTCCCTTTTACTGTATTTTCCATCTGAACGAATGCCATATATGTCATCAATACTGGTTGATGCAGCAAATAGCATTCCATACTTATATCTCCTGCACCCTTCAGCAGTTTCATGCTAAACAGCTTCGAGAATCCTCCCATTCCAATTGCCATAATGATTAATACAAAAACATTTGGTATAAGCCAATATGTCTGCATGCTATATGAATTAACCGGGATTGGAAGTGTAAATAATACCACCCATAAAAGTAACGCAATACCTTCTAATATCGTAAACACAACAATATTTCCATCTGACTTCCTCTCACTATTTATTCGATACAAGCATCTTCCCATGCACATTCCCAGCAAATATTCTAATACTCGTGATGGTGGAAATGCATAGAGGCAATATCCGATATCTGCTCTGTTTTTTGCTAAGGTTGCTATCGCGAAAATTGCAATTGCAAAAACCACACTCAATGATATAAGTATTGTCTTCTCATTTTTCTTTTCATGAGCCTTATCTAAATAATATCTTACCGGCAGATCAAAGAGATACAAAAATAAAATTGTAGATATAAACCATGTAACACCATTATAAAAAAGAAACGGATTTCCCCAAGATTGAATCATAAGAAGGCATTTCATTAAATTCCATCCGTTTTCTTTCAACAATTCCAAATTTCCTGTATTGATTGCCTGTGGCAAGTCGGACTGTAATACAAAGTAAATAGTTGTTACAAACAATAATGGATAAATCTTCTTTATTTTTTTCCACAAATGATAGCAAACTGCTTTCACTGTCGGTTTCTCTCTTCTGTCTGCTGACGAATATCCCGAACCAAATCCTGATAATATAAAGAAGAAGCTTACCATTGCATAGGCTGCATTCGTTGTATATAAGTATGGTTCCAGATTAGTTCCAAATGCGTGAAAAAGGAATATAAATCCAAATGCAATAAATCTTAAAAATTGTAATTGATCCAACCTCTTTGTTTTCATTTATTCCTCCAAGATGTTTTGATATTTTATCATTATACCACATAGGGACGGAGTTTTCTGGAACCATACTTATATACAACGAATGCAGCCTATGCAATGGTAAGCTTCTTCTTTATATTAT
>NZ_JAKVPP010000018.1:0-6951 GCF_022487435.1 Mediterraneibacter sp. NSJ-151
TAGAAAACTCCGTCCCTGTTTGGATCAATTATTTATTTTTCTCATACAAAAATTCTTCTGGAAGGCTTACTTGGAAATCTTTAGCCAATGAGCGGAAGTTATCCGGTGTGATTGTCTGAAGTTTCTTTGGTGACATAGAAAGAATCTTAACAAGAATCTCAGCAGATTTTTCTACTGTGTGAAGCAAACCAAATGTTAGATCAAAATCTTCTCCTGAGCAGAACATACCATGATGAGCCCATATAACTACATCATATTTTTTCATCAGTTCTGCTGTCTTAACTGCAATGTCTCTTCCTCCCGGAACCATCCAGCCTACTACACCTACTCCGTCCGGAAATACAACCGGACACTCTGTTGCTGACTCCCAAAGTTCTCTTGTAAATACTTGATCATCCAATGGAAGAACAAATGTCAGTGCAATTGTATTTGTTGTATGTGCATGGTAAATAACACGATGTCTTCCATTTGTCAGTTTTTTCTTTACTTCATGATTCATCAGATGAGTCGGGAGCTCGCTTGTAGGTCTTCCACCTTCTACCAATCCCCAACGAATTCTGTAATTAACTCCTGCCTCATCCAATTCGATGATTGCAAGACACACTTCCGGGTCTACAATAATGTTTCTGAAGTATTTACCGCTTCCTGTCACAAGGAAGAATTCTCCTGCCAATCCAGGTACTTCTGTTCCGATAGCTGTCCATTCTCCCGGTGCATTCAAACGAGGTCTGATCATCTCAACTTCTTCCGGTTTCAAACGATAGCTTAAGTTTCCACCATTTCTCTCATGCCATCCCTGAAGATAACCATCATTTGCCATTTTAATAAAGTCCTGTACGAATTTTGAATCTAAAATTTTCATAGTACCTGTTCCTCCTTATATTTATGCAGCCACGCTATTTGTTGTTTTATGTGGTTTATTCTGTTTTACAATATTGTTTTATGTGGTTTATGTTTGTATTATATATTGTTTTATGTGGTTTGTAAATACTTTCTTCAAAAAAAGTCTTACAAATCCACATTTAGTATCTATAGATTCTTTGGCAAAATATACAAATAGGAAACCAAACTCCGTCCCCAATCGGCTCTATTAGTTACATAAAACCACCGCCCGGAGAAATTGGCACATAACAGCACCCTCCACCGCAACACAGATTACACAATGCTGTAGCGATACATGCCCGCATACATGCGTCACCTGTTCCAACAGGATATCCGTACATCCCCTGTCTCTGCTGATACCAGCCACCGCCACCTTGGAGACGCTGCAACAACATCTGGTACTGCAGGTTATTCGGTTCCAATTCTACCGCTTTTTGTGCATGTTCGAGTGCGGTCACATTATTTCCAACTCCGGAATTTGCCGACGCACTGTAAAAATACCACAATGCTCTTCTTTCTTTGATTCCATCTAATACATTCAATGCTTCTTCAAAATGTCCGCTTTGAATATAGTTTGCCGCTGCACGAAGATGCATGTCTGTCTCTGACTCTCCCGAAGCACCTGTTCCACCTTGATTGCCCTGATATGCACCGCCAAATGGATTGCCATACATGCCGCCAAACGGATCTCCATATGTATTGCCAAACGGACCTCCATTCCCGTATGTACCACCTCCGGAATATCCTCTCGCACGCTCATCCATAATCTTCTGATATGCCTGCTGCACTTCCTTGAATTTAGCTTCTGCTTCTTCTTTATTTGGATTGTTAATATTCGCATCCGGATGATACTTTCTGCTCAACGAACGATATGCTTTTTTTATCTCATCTTCTGACGCATCTTGCGACACCCCAAGTATCTGATATGGATCTATCATCTCTTTTCTCCGTTTCTACCGCATTTGTAATTTATTATATCACGAACCCGCGCTTACACGCTCTACCGTCTGCTTCGCAGACTGTTCGCTCACTAATGGCTCAAGAAAAGAAAATGCCGCCTGCGGCGTCGCTTCCTTTTCTTTTTCGCTCATTATATCATAATTTCAGAAAACGGCACCAATAATCTTTGGCACCGTTTTCCAACGTTCTCATGATTCACTTATACATCAACTTTTCTTTATAAATGTCGTTCCACACTTCGGGCAACGCACCTCAATCTTTCCTTTCCCTCTCGGAATACGGATTTTCTGCTTACAACTCGGACATTTATAAATATGATAAACTTTTCTCTGTTTCATCAGTTCTTTCTGCTTGTAGAAAAAACTACGAAGCTTATATGTCTTTGCGAGATATTTTTGATTCTCCGCATAACGTTTTGTTATGTTTTTTGAAAATATACGAAAATAGCAATAAATGATTGCAGCCCAGCCAAGGATATACAATATATTTCCTGCAGCCTTTCCTCCAAAAAATCCTGCCAGTATCACGGCTATCAATCCAATTCCCAGTAAGCATTTTGACAATGCATCCACTCCATATCTTCCCTGCAAAAACCGCATCATTTTATCTCTCATTGATTTCAACCTCGCTTTCCTATAGAAGGACATTTTCCTCTCTTTTTAACTGAAAGTCAATAAATTATTTCTTAAATGTTTCTAAAAATATTTGCCACGCGGTTTTTAACACATTGAAAACGTTTCTTAATCCTCTACATTCAAAATGTTGTTACAGATTTCTGTTGAAATCAAATATACAATCTTAGAATCGCTGATCATCACATAACGGTTTCCACTGCCATCCTCTTTTCCAATATAAAGAGTCAGCACCTTTTCTTTTTTCTTTTCTGTATAAGTTGCTTCTACTGTAATTCTGGATTTTTCATCCAGCCCATACTCTGACAAATGCTCGTCTTCCACGGAATAATCCGCAACTTTATCCAGACTCACTACTCCGAGTCCTCCTGCTACCGCTGCGATGTTCTCGGTATCATCATCATTTTCCGAATCATATGTGGTTGTCTGTCCGTTCTGTGTAATGACTTCTTTCTTAAGATTACCGCTTCCAATCGTCGGGTATTCATCTAACTTCGCCATATCTTCCAGACTATGCTGTAAATCCTGGAGTACCTCGCTGTTTACTGTATAGACCTTCTTTGTATCATCCACCGTTACATAATATGAATCATCCCCGGAATCATTTCCAAAATAAACCGATGTCTTATCTCCATTTTCATCTGTCAATTGAATCCGATAAGCCGGGTCATCCAGACCATAATCTGCAAGCTCATCTCCGTCTTCCAACTCACGTTCTGCTTTCAACTTTCCAAAGGTTTCTACAATCTGTTCTGGATAGCTCTCGTCTAACGGGAAATCCGGGTCTTTTACATAGACCCAGTTTCCATCCTGTTTTTCAAATGTTTGCGTCCCCTCTCCGACATCGTAATTAATCAGAGACACATCTTCTACATCTGTTATATAAATTGTCGATGCTTCTTTTTCTTCCTTTGTTTTCTTCTCCTGATGCTTTATCATTGTCTGAATTCCAAAATATACTACCAGCAAGAGAAGTAACACTCCACAAAGTATGCACATCTGCTTTTTCTTTTTATCCATACGGCACGCCTTTCTTTCTATTCAGATTTTAATTTTTAATTACGCTTTTCTTCTGCGATACCATACTGAAAATCCACCAATCAAAAGTACGATTGGAACCCCGAAGATTACCAGCAGACTCAAAAGGCCTGAATGCTGCACTGTATTATATTCTACGGAAAGACTTTTTGGCTCAATGGAAATATTTTTGACACCATCAAAGTTTGCTGTCACTGCATTCATAAATAATGTTGTATTTTCTAATGTCGTAAATGCATCTGTAATCTGAGAATCAATCATACTTGCTGAAGAAATCACTGTCAGACGGCTCTTTCGTGTCTCACTGTCATCTGTACTATTTTCGTCCTTGGTATCATCTCCATCATCCTTACTGATACTCTCTGTCGCGACAACTCCAAGTGTATAACTGCCTTCTGTCTGCGCATCCTCCGTCACCGCATATGCATTATTTGTTGTAGACATAAATGCATTTACTGAAATCGTATCTCTTGCAGGGTCACTCAATTCCAGACCATGTGTATTTGCAAGAAGAACCATCTGAGATGAAATTCCATTTGCCAAGTCCCCGGACACAGATAATTGTGGGAAGAGATAATATGCATTTCCCTGATAGCAACGCTTTGGATCTGCGATATATCCATCGGCTTCTTTCATTCCGTAATCAGATAAAATACCCATTAAATTCGGCAATTGCTCTGAAGTTGTATCTCCAAGAATCAGCATCACTTTACCGCCTGACTTCAGATAATTCTTCAAGACGTCCGCCTCTTCCTGTGACAGATCATTTGTCGGTGCATACATCATAAGGAGGTCACAGTCATCCGGGATTTCTGTATTCATAACCAAATTCAATTCTTCTACATTATAGTTGTTCTTCTTCATTAAATCTGATATCGTTGTTGAAAATGTAGACTCTCCATGCCCAGATGTTCTATAAACCGTCTGGCTGGCATCACTTGTCACATAATTGATCGCACTTGTCAGCTGACCTTCTCCATCAAACTCTGACTCCGATGCACTTCCTGTATAATAATAGGATGACATATCCTGTACGATGATGTCGCTAAATGCTACTGTCGTACTTTTTCCTGTGTCTTCACATTTTACAACAATTGTATCTTTTTCTGCATTATTCTCTGTCAATGCAGACGGATGCAACACCGGGTCAATCCATTTTACAGAAACATTTTTTGAAAGTCCTGCATACTTACTTAAAAATGTTGTAATACGATCATCTGTCTCATCCTTCACAGCCAGTACTGTCAATGTTACTTTGTGATCCAGTTCTTTCAGCAAATCTTTACTTGTATCACTGATTTCATATATTTTTGTGCTGCTCACATCAATATTTCGATATTTTTCAGGTAACTGGCCTATGATCATATTCGCAACTACTACAATCGCTATTACAATTGCCGTTACTCCTATGCTAAATGAGCCCTGTTTCGTTCCTGTTGTCTGAAATAATTTCTTAATCTTTTCCACAGCCCGAACCTCCTAACTCCAACGTCTCTTCTGAATTGCCTGTATCGTCAGAACAATAAATATCGCAATTACAGACAAATACAGTACAATTCCTGTAATATCAACAATGTGATTATTCGTAATATCCGTAAATACGTCTGCCAATGCAAGCTTTCCGAGTATTTTTGTTAACAGGTTTTCAAATAAACTGGATTTCACAATGTATGTAGCAACACTCGCTACAATACCGAGCACTTCTAAAACCGCACTAAGCATCCAGTTTTCTGTCATATGATAAACATAAGCAATTATGATCGTGAAAATAACAATCAATCCGATCAGCGAACCAATCGCAGAGGATGGGAGAAATCCGATGATTCCGTTCCACAGATATAATATCAATAAAAGTCCGAATGTTGTGATAAATGCAATCATCTGGCTCTCTGTCAATGCTGACATAAACATCCCTATCGCTACATAAACACATCCCAGAAGGAAAAAGACTCCGATTGAAATATAATCTGTCTTTAAGTATGCTGTTCCATTCATCTTGATCAATAGCGGAAAGAGACAAAAGATAAGATTTGGGATTGCGACAACTGAAATCATTGCCAAATATTTTCCTAACACAATCTTTGTAAGACTCACCGGTGCCGTTAACAACAACTGATCTGTTTTGTTTTTTCTTTCCTCCGCAAAGCTTCTCATCGTGATAAGCGGAATCCCTACAATAAATACGATCAGCGAGCCAGACAATGTATAAGAAAAATACGGATATCCTGCGTTCAAATTATATGCGGTAAAATAGATTCCCGTAAATGCAACGAGAAATGCAACAAAAACACATCCCACCATAGACTGGAAATAGGACTTGAATTCTCTTTTATAAATTGCCAGCATCGTTCGATTCCTCCTTCTGTGTCAGTTCCATAAAGATGTCTTCCAGACTTGCCTTTGCAGTCTTCATTTCCAACAATGGGCACTTTTCTTCTGCAAATGCATAAAATACTGCTTCACGGATATCTGCCCCATTTTTTGTCTCAAGCTTTACTCTCGTAAGATTTTCATTTTCACTATGCATTTCCATCGCATCAATGTCATCAATTGTTGACAAAATTGCCCGAGCAGTCTCCGGTGCAGCTTTCACCTCTAACTCCAGGCTGGACGCTCCGTTTCTTAACAGTTCCAGATTCTCCGGTGTATCGCTTGCAACTAATTTTCCTTTTGAAATAATCAGAATATAATCACATACCTCTCTTACCTCTGCAAGAATATGTGAACTTAAAATAACGGTATGCTTCTTTGAGAGTGTTCTGATCAGCTCACGAATTTCTATAATCTGTTTTGGATCCAGCCCAACTGTAGGCTCATCCAAAATAATAATCTCCGGAAAGCCTAAAATAGCCTGTGCCAGCCCAACTCTCTGTTTATATCCTTTTGAAAGATTCTTGATCAGACGATCTGAAACATCCTGAAGTCTTGTCAATTTCATTACTTCACTGATATCGGATTCTCTTTTCTCTTTTGGCAATTTCTTTAACTCTGCCGCAAATTCCAAATACTCTTGTACTGTCATATCCATATATAATGGTGGAAGCTCCGGCAGATACCCGATATGTTTCTTCGCCTCTTCCGGCTCCTTCAAAATGTCATGCCCGTCAATCAGAACACTTCCCTGTGTCGCACCCAGATATCCTGTCATGATATTCATTGTTGTAGATTTCCCGGCACCATTTGGCCCCAGAAAACCATAAATCTTACCTGATTCCAATGTAAAACTTAAATGGTCCACAGCCAGATGACTTCCGTATTTTTTCACTAAATCTTTTACCTCTATCAACGCTTTACCTCCCTAATCTATCAAACTGATACAAAGGTAACAGATTTTTGTGAACGTTCTGTGTTAGAAATGTGAGGATGTTTTGAAAGTGGAGAGGAGTGCCAACGGGGACGGGGTTAGTGGCTTTTTTGCGAGCAAAAAAAGATCGGAAGA